>JAIYBR010000117.1 GCA_027488435.1 Flavobacteriales bacterium | reverse complement strand
TATTGCCGCGCCAAGCAATGAAGAAGTGTGAACATCGTGGCCGCAGGCGTGCATAACACCATCGTGCTTACTCTTGTATTGAGTCGTGTTGAGCTCTTGAATGGGTAGTGCATCCATGTCGGCGCGCAAGGCTATCAATCGAGAATCGGCATTCTTACCATGAATAAACGCGGTAAGCCCATAACCACCGATTCCTGTTTTTACCTCCAGGCCCAAGCGTCGCAATTGTGCTTCGACAAAGGATGATGTTTCTACTTCCTGATACGAAAGCTCCGGATGCATGTGGATGTGCCGACGTATGGCGAGCACATCAGCAAAATGTTTTTCGGCCAGAGCTTGGATTTGTTCTTTAATCGAATTCATGTTGGTTATTTCGTTACGGACACATACATACTTTCGACGGATTCAGCACATCTTTCAATTCAGATGTGCTGTCGGTCATGGCAATGATGAAGGAGTAGTCACCGAAGTTGAGGTGATATCTGCGAGGGGTTGCTTTTACGTCGCTCTTGTCGAAATCGAAAGACCCTTCGTTTTTCGCGAGTTGCAGTTGTTCTTGCGTTAAACCGTAGCAATTAAGTTTAAAGGCAGCGCACGAATCGACTGTGAATGGAAATTCGCGCAAGTCTTCTTTCATGCGCTTTTGCGGTGTCCAGCCCAACCAATCGTAGTTGGGAAACATGAAGAAAACAACAGCACAGCCAATGGCCACACCAATCAGATAGCGAAGTAAACGTTGACGAAAATTCATGAGACAAGAATACTACAGAAGGGAATTGGACTTAAAACATATATCAGGGAATAGTGTGTTGAAGTGCGAGGGACGAAGTACAAAGTAGAAAGTACTTCGTACTTTCCAATTCCTACTTCCCACCCAAAAACCCACATCTGTCACCCTCCTCACGTTCTTCACAAGCCATCATTTATTTTCGTGCAAACTTTCAATGATGATCGACGTTCGCGGTTTAACTTTTCAATATCCGTCGGGACCTGGTTTCACCTTTCCCGATTTTACGTGCGCTGCCGGTGAACATTTGCTGGTGTTGGGACAAAGTGGAAAGGGAAAGACAACGCTCTTGCACCTGCTTGCCGGCATGATTCGCCCCACAGCTGGGATCATTAAAATTCAAAACACGGATATTGCTAAACTCAGTAATCGTGATCTCGATAAATTTCGCGGACAACACATCGGAATCATTTTTCAAACAGCGCATTTTGTAGACTCCATCACTGTGTTGGACAACCTGATGTTATCGCCCTTCCTATCGGGGAAAAAAACAGCTGAATCGGAAGCCATAAACGTACTTGAAAAGTTGAGCGTGGGGCACAAGGCCTCTCAGAAACCCGCCTCACTCAGCGTTGGCGAACAGCAGCGTTGTGCTATTGCGCGCGCAGTATTTCACAAACCGTCTGTGATCCTGGCTGATGAACCCACCAGCGCGCTCGACGATAAGAATGCCGAGCAAGTGATCGACATGCTTGAAGAGCAAGCACGACAAACGGGCGCAGCACTCATTATCGTGACGCACGACAAGCGTTTGAAAGATCGTTTCCAAAAACAAATCACGCTATGAACCTGCTGAAAATTTCGTGGAGCAACATCAAGCACAAGCCACTCAATACGCTGTTGAGTATTGTGCTACTTTCATTCGGCATTGGTATCATTTCCATGATGCTGTTGTTGAAGTCGCAAATCAGCGAGAAGTTTGATCGAAATATCAAAGACATTGATTTCGTCCTTGCAGCGAAGGGAAGTCCATTGCAGAGCATGTTGGCCAACATTTATCATGTGGACGTACCCACGGGTAATATCAAAGTTTCTGAGGCCCGCCGCATCATCAAAAATCCGATGGTAGCTGAGGCGATTCCTCTTGCCTATGGCGACAATTACGAGAAGTTTCGAATTGTCGGCACGAATGAAAAATATCCCAATCATTATGGTTGTAGCCTCGCTGAGGGACACCTGTTTTCCGCTCCGTTTGAAGTAACGATTGGCGCAAGTGTGGCCCAAGAAACGGGACTAAAAATAGGCAGCACGTTTACCAGTGTTCACGGTTATGACAACGCGGCCGACGATGCAGATGCTCACCACCATCAGTTGTTTACCGTAGTGGGCGTATTCGCCCGAAGCAACTCGGTCATCGACAACCTTATTCTCACCCCGGTAGAAACTACATGGATGGTGCACGAGCACGCCGAAGAACCCGCAACCGACAGTTTAAACGTCGACTCGACACATGTTGAACCTGAGCGAGAAATGACGGCCTATCTCATCAAGAAAAGAAACAAAGGCGCATTCGGCATGCTCTCCAAGCAAACCGAAGACACAACAATGCAGCTTGCTAATGTGGCGGTAGAGAATAGCCGACTCATGAATAATTTCGGATTAGGATTGAGCACCATCACAGCCATTGCGATCGTCATCATGGTCATATCCTTCATCAGCATTTTCATTTCGCTCTTCACCTCTATGCGAGAGCGTCGCTATGAACTTGCGCTGATGCGCACAATGGGCGGCACGCGCGCAACACTATTTACTCTCATCATTCAAGAGGGTTTGTTGTTGGTTGTTTTGGGTTACGCAATTGGTCTCCTGCTGAGTCGAGTCGGACTGCTTGTATTGAGCCATTTCATGCAAGAGAGCTTCCACTATGGTTTGGATAATTTGGCCATCAACTCACAAGAACTCGCCTTGCTCGGACTAACTTTGCTTGTGGGTTTACTTGCCTCTGCTATTCCGGCGTGGCAAGCCCTTAAAATTGACATCTCCAAAACGCTGACGAATGCTTAAGAAGGTTGTATTTGTGATTCTCGGTATTGCTATAGCAGCCGGCACATATGGATTCATGCATGTGAAGAACGAGCCGGAAACTCCTGTAAAAGCGAAGCCTATGATCGAATGGACTCCGGGGGAATCGCTTTCGGTTGTTCCTTTTTTCGCAGGCGGGGGCATTGTAGAGTTGACATGGCAAACACTCACCGACGTGACATTTAAGGAAATGTACGTGCAAGACATCGACTCGTATTACTGGAAGCCCACCTTTGGCCCAAGTGTAAAATCGATGGAAGGGAAGGAGGTTTTTATTACAGGCTATGTGATTCCGGTTGACTATGACGAGAATTTTTATGTGGTGTCGCGCTACCCATATGCCAATTGCTATTTCTGCGGTGGCGGTGGCCCTGAGTCGGTAGTCGATCTTCGTTTTGCCGGAAAAAACAGAACCTACAAAACCGATGAACGACTGACGTTTCGAGGCAAGCTAAAGTTGAACGCATCAGACATTTATCAGATGAATTATATTCTGGAAGGAGCAACAGAATACAAGCCTTAAGAATTACCTTAGCCGGGCTTTTTTACCTAACCTAATGCATTATTTCTTACGCTCATGGCGATGGGCTTTATTACTATTCTCACTGCACGCACATGCGCAGCAATCCGCATGTGATTCGCTGGAGTGGCGTTTCGAAGTCGACCAATTCGCCATTGATGGAGATCGACTCATGGCCGACTTTACAGACAAAGGCTGGACACCGGAGTTTTTCAATTCAACCGCAACAGAAATCACCATCTACGGCACAACCGATTGTCCGGGAAGTACACCACACAACCGTAAACTCGCCCACTCGCGTGCTCTCTATCTCTTGAATTACTTCGATGTGACAGGTTTTGCCGGGGTAGACACCGTTCAGTTGGTTGAATTACCCGAGCGCAATTGCACTGCGCGTCATCAAGGATATAGGCAGTCCGACAGGACTTCTGCCTTGCGGGTTTGTCTATCCTCTCAGCCGAATTCCGTACAAATGAACAACGCCTCACGGTATGAAGGCAGCACAGAGAATGGTGATTTCGAGCGAATCGATTTGCCGGTTGACAGTTCATTCATCGTGGCTTCGGGACCAAAAAAGACGTTGGAGGTTTCGACTACACTCGAGTTGAGTAACGGGGATGAGATAATTCTCGAAGGACTCAATTTTTATCCGGGAAGCCACCACACACTTCCTGAAGCGAAGCCCATTTTAAAGAAACTTCTTGAACTCCTGCAACAAAATAAATCGCTGCGCATTGAGGTGCAAGGCCATGTGTGCTGCGCTGCTAAACCCAATCAAGACGGGTTGGACGACGAAACCGGCGACTTCAAACTTTCATGGAACAGGGCTCAATTCGTACGCGATTACCTCATCCAAAATGGAATTGAAACCGAGCGCGTCACATACCGTGGCTTCGCTATGACGCGACCATTGGTTTATCCTGAAAACACCATTCAAGATCAAATCAAGAACCGACGCGTTGAGATTCTGATTTTGGCCAAATAGCCGCGTTGCAGAAACGACCTGTTACCCATACTTTTGCAACCGAAAATTTAGAAAAAAAAATGGCAACTACAACCGCAGACATCTCCAACGGATTATGCTTCCGCATGGATAGCCACATTTGGCGTGTAATGGAATTTTTACACGTAAAACCCGGTAAGGGACCGGCATTCGTGCGCACCAAAATCAAAAACCTCAACAACGGAAAAATCGTCGACAAGACGTTCAACAGCGGTGTTGCCATTGATGTTGTGCGTATTGAAACACGCGAGTATCAGTTCTTATACAAAGACGATAACTACAACTTCATGAACCTCGAAGATTTCGAGCAAATCGCCATTCCTGAAATGATGATCAACGCGCCGCAATTCCTCAAAGAAGGTATGAAGTGCATTGTGATGTTCAACACCGAGGATGAACAACCTATGAGCTGCGATTTGCCGCAATACGTGGAGTATAACATCACCTATACTGAACCAGGAGTGCGCGGCGACACAGCAACAAACGCAACTAAGCCGGCCACATTGGACATTGGTGTAGACGTGCGCGTTCCTTTGTTTATAAACGAAGGCGATACGATTCGCGTTGATACAACAACAGGTCAGTATCACGAACGAGTAAAAAAATAAGGAACGTCTTTGGGGTCTTTTTAACCACAGAGAATTGTAGTATGTTGAAGGTTGAAGGTTGCGGGTTACACTTCGCGAACCTTCAACCTTTAACTTTCCACTTTCAACCAGGCAGCTATTACCTTTGACGAGCTATGAAACTACCCCGATTACACACTCTTCAGGAAATTGCCGGAATCGTTCAATGCTCCTATGCAGGAGCAGATGACTTTCCGATTACTGGCATCAATGAAATACATCAGGTTGAACAGGGTGACATCGTTTTTGTTGACCATCCGAAATACTATGATAAAGCACTTCAGTGCGCTGCCTCAGTCATCATCATCAACAAGCAAGTCGATTGTCCGGAAGGTAAGGCGCTGATTTTTTCAGAAGATCCGTTTTCAACCTATAATCAGCTCACCAAACACTTCTCGCCCTGGGCGCTGCCTCTCGAAAACCGCGGGCACAATGTGATAGTTGGAAAAAACTGCATCATTCATCCAACAGTTGTTATGGGAAACAACGTGACCATTGGCGACAATTGTATCATACACCCCGGAGTTGTTTTTTATAACGATATCACACTAGGAAACGACGTAATCGTGCATGCCAATTGCGTAATTGGCAGCGAGGCCTTCTATTACAAAAATCGTCCGGAGGGTCGCGAAAAAATGCACACTGTTGGCACCGTGATCATCGAAGAACATGTTGAAATTGGTGCAGCCTGCACCATCGACCGTGGTGTTTCGGGGCCAACATTTATTGGAGCCCGCACGAAAATCGACAATCACGTGCATGTCGGCCACGATACCGTGATTGGAAAGAAATGCTTGTTTGCAGCTCAGGTGGGTATTGCCGGTTGTGTGAAAATAGAAGACGAAGTGATTTTGTGGGGACAAGTGGGTGTGCCAAGCGATATTCACATTGGCAAGGGAGCAGTTGTGCTCGGACAAAGCGGCATCACCAAGGATCTCGAGGGCGGAAAAACATATTTTGGAAGCCCGGCCGAAGAGGCGAGATCTAAGTTTCGAGAACTTGCCCTCATTCGCAAATTACCAAAGGCCATCGAAACACTCGGCTTGTAATACATTGATGCAGAGAGAAATGGACAACCAACGGCTCAATAACAAAGTAAAACAACGCGACTTCAAATTGAATGCGCTGCTCGACATTACGAGCGCCATCAACGCGAACTTGAGTGTGGGCAGTTTGCTTGAGCAATATGAGCGCGTGCTGAAGGAGCATCTTTCCATCGAAAAAATTATCCTTTTCACCAAAGAGGAGAATTGGAAATGCATATTGCGCTTTGGTGTTCAGCAGGGAGAAATCAAGGAAATCATCAGCGACGATTTTTTCACCCGCAACAAAGAGATTACACTCACTGCCGGAAGATCGAAAGAGTCATTCGACCTCGCTATTCCGATCGTACAAAACGGACAAACCATAGCGTATGTGCTGGCGGGCGACAACAGCGAACAAGAAATTCGCATGAGCCCTGTCATCAAACACATGCGGTTCATTCAAACCATCACCAATATTTTGGTTGTTGCCATACAGAACCGTCAATTACAGGAAGAAAACATCCGTCAGGAGAGAGTTAAAAAGGAACTCGAACTGGCTGCAGAAATGCAGGCGATTTTGCTCCCACATCACCTTCCAAAAAACAAACACTACGAAGTAAGTGCGTTCTATAAAGCGCATCAGCAAGTGGGTGGCGATTACTATGACTTCATGGAAATCAGCGATGATGAAGTGATGTTCTGTATGGCTGATGTTTCCGGAAAAGGCGTAAGTGCGGCCTTCTTAATGGCCAACTTTCAAGCTTACCTCCGATCCATCTTTGCCTTCAAACAAGGAAGCCTTGTCGACATGGTTGTTGAACTCAACAAGCGTGTTATGCAGACAGCCCTCGGCGAAAAATACATCACGCTTTTTCTCGGGGTTTACAACAATAAAAGCAGAGTACTTCGCTATGTAAACTGCGGCCACAATCCTCCGGTACTCGCCGACAGCAATGGCTACACACAGCAATTAAAGCTGGGCACCATTGGCTTAGGCATGTTCGAAGAACTGCCACGAGTTGTAGAGGGCAGCGTAGCTATGGAGCACGATGCAATCATCGTTTGTTTTACCGATGGCTTAGTGGAAACAGAAAACACAAACAAAGAAGAATACGGAACAGATCGATTGGAAAAAGTGCTGCTGGCATTTTTCAAAGACGGCATATCAGTCATCAACGATACCATCATGCAATCGCTCAACGATTTCAAAGGTGAAGCACCATACAACGACGATCTAGCCATTTTAAGTTGTCGTTTTCATTGAGCGCAATGAGTTCCTTTTCCGCACACATTCAACAAGCATTTGAAAAAATTGGAGTCACAAATCGTCACCGTTTAGTAGTGGCAGTTAGTGGTGGCGCAGACAGCATGGCGCTGCTTCATGGTTGTGTTGCGCTTCGCTATGAATGCATTGCCGCACACGTCAATTACGGTTTGCGCGGCGCCGACAGCGATGCCGACGAAATGTGTGTGAGCAACTATTGTGCGTCCGCCAATATTCCGCTGGAAATTCTGCGCGTGGAGAAGGAACGGTGGCACAACAATCCGGGATCTACTCAAGAAGCCGCGCGCCAAATACGATATGCTTGGTTTGAAGAAGTATGGAAGAAATACGACGCAACGTTTATTCTCGTCGCTCACCACGCCAATGACCAATTGGAAACCATGCTGCATCAGTTTATCCGCGGCGGTGGCGGTAAATCGCTCTACGGCATGGCCGCGCACCACGGCACAGTTGTGCGCCCCATGCTTACTCTTTCTAAACGTGATATTTTGGAATATGTAGAAGCCAACAACATTGCCTGGCGAAACGACACCTCCAACGAAACGAACGACTATACACGCAACCTTATCAGGCATGAACTTGTTCCCTCCGTAGAAAAGCTGAATACTTCGATTTACAAAGGGATCCAACAACGTTCCGAATGGATGCACCAAGAGCAGGCCGCTGCAAATGACGCGGTGCAATCATTTCTATCACGCCATCTCATTAGGCAAGATGATGCGGAGACAATGTCGGCCGTTGCTCTCGCCAGTGTAGCTTACCCCGATGTAGTGCTTTGGAAATGGCTTCAGCCGAACGATTTTTCATCGCAACAAGTCATTCAGATTTCCTCGCTATTGCGGGGAGATTCATCAACCGAAGCAGCGCTCATCTGTTCCGAATCGCATGATGTGTTCATTCAGAATGGAATCGCGGCATGCGTTCCGAAAAAAGAAAACACTTCTGAAGTCATTGACCAATTACCCTGGTCGAATGGCCACGTGCACATAGATGTATGTAGCCGCGAGGACGTTTCATTTACATCCGACGATACCCGTCAATATCTCGACGTTCAACAAGTGACGATGCCCCTGACAATTCGCTCGTGGCAACACGGCGATGCGTTTTTTCCGCTTGGCGGTTCCGGAAAACAAAAGATTTCTGATTTCCTCACGCATGCGAAAACACCGTCATGGAAAAAGAAAGACACGCTTGTGTTGGAGTCTGCTAATACAATCACTGCAATACTTGGAAAGCGCATTTGTGAAAAGTTCAAAATAACACCCACCACGCAAGAGTGCGTAAGAATCCAATTTTCCGCTTATCGTAACCTTTCGAGTGTGTAGTCCGTTCTAAGAAGAACTTACAACTGAAAACTACACTGGATTATGATGCTCAACATTCACTCACGATACGACCTGGACACCATCGCGCGCATGGTGTTCAAAACCCAAGACGTCTTAAATTCCGAAAAGGAAAGGATACGCCGAAGCGCAAGCCTGCTCAAGGCTGCCGTACTAGACTCACTCAATAAGGTGGAGGTAATACTAACACTCGAAGACAAGGAAACGCAAATGAAGTTGCGCTCTCGCATTATTGCCGCTGGCAACAATCGGGTGATGCTCGACAAAGGCGTGAGTATTCCCGTGCAGTGCATCGTAAACGTAGAGTTTCCCAACTAGAAAGCACTCCTTTGCATTGCAACTTTTGTTGCGCAACGTATTGATGTGTTCCGATTATTTTTGGCTTTATGATTCGGAACGCATCTTTCTTTTTTCGGGCTCTTTCAATCGCAGCCCTCTTCTTGCCTTTTCAGCTCACATTATCGGCGCAGATTTTTCAGCCGGTTAAATGGAAGTTTTCGGTTAAGCAACTCGAAAACAGTGAGTATGAAATCAATGCATCTGCGACTATTGAAGAAACATGGCACGTATATGCTTTATCTGTTTCCGACAAACCAGACGCGATTGGTCCCATTCCCACAACGCTTAAAGTAAATGCTTCGTCCGATTTCGAATTGGTCGGCAAAACAAAAGAGGGGAAATACATCACGCATTTCGATCCGAATTTCGAAATGGACTTGAATTACTTTGAGAAGACTGCCGTTTTCAAGCAAAGAATCAAGGCTAAAACCGATAAGCCGTTTTCTGTTTCCGGTGTGTTGGAATACATGGCATGCAACGATGAGCGCTGCATTTTCCCCGACCCTGAGTTGTTCGATTTAAAAATTAATCCTAATGCAACAGGAGAAGAGATCATTGCGGATGAAGCACCTGCAAGTTCGTCAAACATGTCGGGCGGAAAGGAGAATCACGCCAATTGGAGCTTTGCCATAAAGCCTGTTTCTGAAAAGGAATACACACTTTCGTTTACTGCTGCGATGGAGCCCGAGTGGCACATTTATGCGCAAAAACTCGAGAGCAATGAAGGGCCTGTTCCAACCTCGTTTTCCTTCACAAAAAACATCGACTTCGATTTAAGCGCACCCATTAACGAGCCGAAGCCGAAGCGCTTCTACGATAAAAACTTCATGATGAATATCGACTATCATGAAGGGACGGTCGTGTTTGAGACCAAGGTTGTGGCTACCGGTAGCACTATATCGCCCATTGTTGTGGCTATCGATTTCATGCAATGCAACGACACACGCTGCCTGCCTCCGCAAACGATTCATGTTAAGTTCGACCCGAAAACCCTGCAAGCCATGGAGTTTGATCCATTGGCCAATACACAGTCGACAACACCAGCAGGCAACGACCCATTCAAAATGCCGGGCGTTGACCTGAACAACCCGCTCAACAATTGCGGACAGGAAAAAGAAAACTACGGGCTTTGGGCCATCTTTTTCTTCGGTTTGATTGGCGGGTTGCTTGCCTTGCTCACACCGTGTGTATTTCCTATGATACCACTAACTGTTGCGTTTTTTTCAAAGGGATCAGAAAAGGGTAAGGGCAAGCAGCGTGCGGTTTTATATGGCTTCTTCATTTTCATGATTTATTTTCTCTTGTCGTTGCCGTTTCATTTGTCGAAAAATGTTGACCCGGAAGTGCTCAACACGATAGCCACGAACACATGGCTCAACATCGGGTTCTTTGTGGTGTTCCTTGTTTTTGCCATTTCATTTTTCGGGTTCTATGAAATCACGTTGCCGAGTGGACTTGCCAATAAGGTTGACAGCGCTTCGGATATAGGCGGAGTCGTTGGCGTCTTTTTCATGGCACTCACGCTCGCGATCGTTTCATTCTCGTGCACGGGCCCCATTTTAGGAACGGTTATCGGCAGCATCTACAGCACCGACATACAAGGCGTTGTGAATTTTATCGGACTCGAATTGTCGATGCCGGCAGCGAAAGTTTCTGCCGCTATGATGGGCTTTGGAATTGCGCTTGGCGGTCCATTCGCGCTGTTTGCGGCTTTCCCGGGATTGCTCAAGAAGCTCCCCAAAGCAGGGGGCTGGATGGACGACTTCAAGGTGTCGCTTGGCTTCATGGAGGTTGCTCTTGCTATTAAGTTTCTGTCGAACGCGGATTTGGTAGAGCAATGGGGGATCTTCAAGCGTGAATCATTCTTCGCACTTTGGATTTTAGTTGGAGTGATGTGGGCTCTCTACATGTTCAAGATCTTCACCTTCAAGCCCGGCCAAGGCTCGAAGGGATGGTCGAAATTCAAGATTGCCTTCACGTCTCTTATTGTGATTTTCACACTGCGACTTATACCCGGAGTTTTACCCCCCTCAGAACTCAACCGTTTCGATTTCCTGAGTGCATTCCCGCCGCCGAAGTCTTATTCATGGTATCATTATGAAGAAGAATCCAAGATCTACAAAGATCTGGCTGAAGCCATGAAAGCAGCCGAACAAGAAGGAAAGCCCATCTTTATTGACTTCACGGGTTGGGCATGTGTGAACTGCCGCAAGATGGAAGATACCGTTTGGCCGGAAGAAACCGTGCGAGCCATATTATCCGACAAGTACATCATGTGTTCACTCTATGTCGATGAAAAGGTAGACCTTCCTGTAGAAGAACAATTCGTTTACACCACCGGCGACGGAAGGAAAAAAATGATCAAGACTGTAGGTAACAAATGGGCAACGCTTCAAACCGAAACGTTCCAAAACAACTCGCAACCCATGTACGCTTTGCTTTCTCCTAAGGGAGATTTGCTCGCGCCGATTGAGCAGTACAGTCCGGATGTAAAAAAATACACCGACTGGCTTAACTGTGGTTTAACCGCATTCGAAAGCTGGAAGAAGCCTTAACAGTTGTGGGTTCTTCTAAGCTTTTCTGTGATCCAAAAAACATCCGGCTGGGGGTGTTTTGTATAAAACACATCTTTTCCCACCAAGAGTGTTGATTCTTTCATGGCTAATTATTTGTCTTCGCGCGCTTTCTTATCTTTTTTAGCGCTGTGCTCCGAATCCTAACCCACCTTCTCCTATTCGCTTTTGCGTCCTTATGCGTAAAACTTACTTGCGCGCAAAAAACCATCGTTAGTGGAAAGGTTGTCGATGCTGTGTCCAAAGAACCCCTTCCGTTTTCACCCGTCATGTTCGTCGGAACCAAATCAGGGGCGCAAACAGATTTAAACGGGAATTACAGAATTGAAACTTACTACAGCAGCGACTCAATAAGAGTTATGGTTTTAGGTTATGCTCCACAAACCAAAAAGGTGAAGCAAGGCATTACCACTGTTGTCAATTTCGAGTTAAAGACATCATCAAATCAAACTTCGGAGGTTACAATACGTCCAGGCGATGAGCCCAACCCGGCCATTGCGCTCATGAAAAAAGTGATTCGAAACAAGAAAATAAACAACCGTGAAAAGTTAGACGCTTACGAATATGAGACCTACAATAAGATAGAGTTCGATTTAAATAACATCACAAGCAAATTCCAAAATCGAAAAGCATTCAAGGCTTTTGACTTTGTATTTCAAGGTATTGATACAACCCAGGGGAAGCCATATCTGCCCGTCTTCATGACCGAGTCGCTTTCCGATATTTATTTCAGACGAAACCCCAAAACAAAAAAGGAAGTCCTGAGGGCCACCAAGGTAAGCGGTGTTGAAAACGAATCAATCAATCAGTTTTTGGGCGACATGTACCAAAACATAAACGTGTATGACAATGAGTTAGTCGTATTTAATAAAAGTTTCACAAGCCCCATTTCTTCCTACGCTCTCGGGTTTTACGATTATGGGCTAATCGATAGTGCTTTCGTAGAGAGCAAGTGGTGCTATAAGCTTCAGTTTTTCCCTCGACGGAAATCCGAACTGCTCCTCTTCGGTGAAATGTGGATAGCCGACACTTCATACGCGGTAAAAGAATTGGAGGCAACAATTGCAGAGGGGGCCAACATCAATTGGATTAGAGATTTCAAGGTTAAGCAGACGTTTAATGAAGTGGAGCCTGAGGTTTGGATGCTCACCAAAGATGAACTGCTGGTAGATTTCACCATATCCGAAAAAGAAATGGGTGTTTACGGCCGAAAAACATCTACATACAAAAATTTTGTTATCAATAAAGAGCGCGCCAATGAATATTATGAAGGATTCAGCAATGTGGCTGTGGCAAGTGATGTCAGGGATCATGATGACGAATTTTGGAAGAAGGCAAGGCACGTCCCGCTTACGGCTAAAGAAGAGCGTATTTACTATATGGTCGACACAATCAAAAGCCTGCCACAATTTAAAACACTGGAAAATGTAGTAAGTCTATTCTTTACGGGTTATAAGGCATTCGGTGGGTTTGAGTTTGGGCCCTACTTTACGCTATACAGCTTTAATCCAATTGAAGGGAATCGCATACGTATTGGGGGGCGCACGAGAAAAGAATTCAGTAAAAAAATTCAACTGGAGGGATACATTGCATATGGCTTCAATGACGAGCGATTTAAATACGGTGGTGGTGCTACTTGGGTTATGAACAAAAACCCTCGCTTGGCTTTCAATGTGTATGCCAAGCGAGACATGGAACAGCTTGGTCAAGGAAATAATCTAATCCGTCAAGACAACATTTTATCCTCCATTCTGCGGCGCAATCCCGCCAACAAACTAACCGACGTTATGGAAATTTCTGGTTACGCTGAAAAAGAATGGGTTCATGGCCTTCAAACAAAAGCCCTCTTCCGACATAGAATTCTGAAACCGGCAGGTACGGATTACAGGTATGTGCGTCTAATGCCGGAAAGCAACACGGAACAACAAATCAACTATCTTATCACTACGGAAGTTGGTCTATACACGCGTTTTGCGTACAAGGAAAAATTTGTATATGGAAACTTCAGGCGAAGGAGCCTGGGATCAAAGTATCCTATTGTTGAACTTCAGTATTACTATGGCGTTCCTGGGATATTGCAGAGTGCATATGAGTACCACAGGGTGGCCATGCGCATATCTGACAAGCTTCGCATGGGACCCTTTGGATACATGCGCCTATCTTCAGAAGCGGGTAAAATATTCGGTGGTTTGCCCTACCCTCTATTGATGATGCATCAGGGAAATGAAACCTTTTTTTACGATGAGGGATCATACAACACAATGAATTTCTTTGAATTCGTAAGTGATGAATGGGTGAGTGTTTGGGCGACCTATCATGCAGACGGCCTGATATTGAACAAAATTCCTCTAATGCGCAAGTTAAAGTGGAGAGAGGTGGCTAGCGCTAAGGCGGTAGTCGGGGGATATGATCGTACCAACGACAAGATACTAACCCGTGATTTCAATAGCGATGGGGAAGCGGATATTTATACACTTGAAAAACCATATGTTGAAGCAGCGCTTGGGGTAGAAAACATTTTCAAGTTGTTACGTGTAGATTTCGTTTGGCGACTCACCTACTTAGACAATCCCAACATCGCTAAATATGGTATTCGGGCAAAACTGCATTTCGATTTTTAGATGCTCCTCGTATCTTCGCGCCCATATTCTTCTATCATGGCAAATTACAAAGCACACATCAACATCATGCCTCTCGAGGCTTTGTTAGATCCACAAGGCAAGGCTGTAACCGGCTCTATGACCAATATAGGATTGCCTGAAATTAGTCACGTGCGAATCGGTAAGCACATCACATTGAACATCGATGCAAAGGATAAAAAAACAGCGGAAGGAAAAGTAGAAGACGCCTGCAAAAAGCTTCTTTGCAATGAAATTATGGAGTACTTCAGTTTCGAGCTGGAAGAAGTTAAGTAAGCCTCATGCACGCGCGTTGGAAAACACTAGATTCACTAACGCAACTCAATGATGC
>JAIYBR010000206.1 GCA_027488435.1 Flavobacteriales bacterium | reverse complement strand
CTAGTCACTAGTCACTAGTCACTAGTCATTTGTCATTTAAAAAGCCCATGCAACTGCCCATCCACTCCGGAGATAATCTTTCCCAGATCCTCAGGCTTCTCGTGGAAGCGATTGTTATCGATGTCAATGACGAGCATTTTGCCTTTGTTGTAGGTGCTGATCCATGCCTCATAACGTTCGTTCAAACGCGTTAAATAATCAAGGCGAATAGCTTCTTCGTACTCACGTCCACGCTTGCCGATATTGTCGACCAAAGCAGGCACTGATGCACGCAAGAAGATGAGCAAATCGGGAGGAGTGATAAACTCATCCATCACACTGAAAAGATCAACGTAGTTCTCGAAATCGCGCGTGGTCATCAAACCCATTGCATGCAAGTTGGGAGCAAATATTTGAGCGTCTTCGTAGATGGTGCGATCTTGCACAATCTTCTTTCCGCTCTTCTTCAATTCCATGATTTGACGAAAACGACTCTTCAAGAAAAACACTTGCAAGTTGAATGACCAACGCTGCATGTCTTTGTAAAAATCGATGAGATATGGATTGTCGTCGACCTCTTCAAAATGAGGTTGCCACTTGTAGTGTTTTGCAAGTAAAGTAGTCAGGGTCGTTTTGCCCGAACCGATATTTCCGGCTATAGCGATATGCATGATTCGTTGTAGGTAAAATAGAATACGCCCCGAAAGTAAATAAATTCATGCACGGGAAACGCAATTGTTAGTTTCTTGTGTTTTCGACAAACTTGAAGACACTAAGCTGCGAATCTTTCAACGTATATAGCGAGCCGTGCCTATAGGAATATTTCGCTCCCGCAATGGGCAATTTAAATTCCTGCGAAAGCCACAAATTCGTTTCGACGACCTGCATGGCAGCATCCGAAGAGAAAATGTATAGCTTGTCGGAATCTATATCAAGCGAGCAACTGATCGGCATCGCCAATGTCTTCTTCCACGCACCGAACATGTCGAATACATACAAACTGTGGTTGTCGCCAAGTACAAACAAAGAAGAACCTCTTTCCATCATAACTACAGGATGAATCTCCGCAGTCAATAGCATGCTGAGATTTCCCGATGTATATCGTTTGGAGAAATTACGATCGACACGAATCAGCTCTGAGTTACGGCCGTCCCAGAGCCAAAAACCATCGCCACGCGACCCGCACATGGCTTCTACATTATCGAAACCCAATTCATACAAGTCGATTGGCGATGCCTGGGTGCTGAGGGTGTTATCAAAAAAAACGACTTTACCTGCCGATGGAAAGTGAACGAATGGGCGCAATGGATCCGTAACATCGATAGCATGAAACTCGCCCCATTGCATTTCCGAAGTTCTGAAAACACCATTTCCAACCGCATTGCGACGCTCGATGGAAGTTGCCGTCATCAGATAGATATTGCCAAGCTCATCTACGACAATTCTATCCGCTTTTACTGCTTGTTGAGATGATAAAACGAATGTTGGCTCCTGTCCTCGCAGTTGCGAAAACGCGCAGACAAAGCATGCCAAGAAAAGGATATAACGGATCATAAAACAAGAGCTGCCCGACGCGCTTCTATTTGCGTCAGTAATTCGTCCATAAACATACGCTCATTGCTTAATCGAGGCACTTTATGTTGCCCACCCAACTTATTCTTTTCGCGTAGCCAATTGTAAAATGTGCCGGAAGGAGCGACATGCAATTCCGGTTTCTTCAAAATAAAATCGAATGCGCGCTTGGCTTCATAATCCGTGTTCAAAGACTTCAGCGTATCGTCGAGTACTTCCGTAAAACGTTCAACGCTCTTGGGCTCCTGCTCAAACTCGATGAGCCACTGATGTGCACCGCTCGATTTTTCTGTCATGTAAACAGGCGCCGCTGTGTAGTCGCGCACGCAAGCGTCGGTTGCAATGCTGGCTCTTCGAATGGCCTCATCGGCATTGTCTACAATGAGCTCTTCACCGAAGGCATTGATGAAATGGCGGGTGCGTCCACTCACTTGAATTCTATACGGCAAAGTAGACGTAAACCGAATGGTATCGCCTACCAGGTATCTCCACAATCCGCCGTTGGTGCTAATTACAATTGCATAGTTCTGACCAACTTCAACATCTTTCAATTCGACTGTTTTCGGATTTTCCTTCCCATATTCCGACATAGGCATGAACTCGTAGTAGATGCCATAGTCGAGCATGAGCAGCATATCATCGGAGTTGAGTCGATCTTGAATTCCGAAGAAGCCCTCCGAAGCATTATACGTTTCCACGTAGTTCATCTGCATCGAAGGAATGAGTTTGTGAAACTGATCGCGATAGGGTTTAAAGCTCACGCCGCCATGCCAAAACAATTCAAGGTTGGGCCACACTTGCTTGATATCGTCGGCTCCTTTCAATTCAAGTATGCGCTTCAGCAAAACCAGCGTCCACGAAGGAACCCCGGCCATCATGTGAATGTCTTCATTCATCGTGGTCTGCGCAATTTTCTCAATCTTCTCTTCCCAATTGTCCATGAGCGCTATATCGCGCGAGGGAGCTCGCATGATTTCGACCCAAACGGGCAAATTGCGAATGATGATCGCTGATAAATCGCCCGTGTATCCTTCTTCATTGAAGGGATTGATTTTCGAAGAACCTCCCAACACCAGATGCTTTCCGCTATACACCTTCGCGTCGGGTTTTTGATTGTAATAAAGCGCCAGAAGATCTTTACCACCTTTATAATGGCATTGCTCGAGTGCCTCCGTCGTAACGGGAATATACTTACTGCGTGCATCGGTGGTTCCACTGCTCTTGGCAAACCATTTCAATTTCGAAGGCCACACAATGTTTTGTTGTCCGTCGCGCAGCATGTCGATATAGGGCTTGAATGCCTCGTAGTTGCGAATGGGCACTGCCTTCTTAAAATCTTCAACCGATTTAATGGATGAAAAGCCATGATCGATACCAAAACGCGTGAGTGCTGCTTCATCGATAAGACTGCGAAACAACTCACCCTGCACCTCGACCGGATACTTCATGAAGAGGTCGATTTGGTGTATTCGCTTTTTAATGAACCAGCCGAATACGGAGTTGAGTGGCATGCCTTGATTTGGTTAATGGATTGCAAAATAAAGATGAAAAAAACACGAACCTAAAAAAATAAGACCGCTCCAAAAGCGGCCTTATTTTTTTGTGACCCCGAAGGGATTCGAACCCCTATCTGAGGAACCGGAATCCTCCATTCTATCCATTAAACTACGGGGCCGGAAGCGAGTGCAAAAATAAGCAGGCGTTCCAACTAAACCTATGTTCGGCGAAGGGGTTTCCTATATTTGTATCATCTGCTTTCGTATCACTGGGCAGTCACCACTAACACATGCATTTCAAGGTATTTTCATTTCTGCTCCTATTCAGCGTTAGCTTCCTTTCGAACGCACAAATTATCATCAACGAAGGGAGTAATAAAAATGCAGCTACACTGCTCGATGAAGACGGCGAATACAAAGACTGGATTGAGTTGTACAACGCAGGCAGCGAAGCCGTCAATCTGGAAGGCTTCAGTTTGACAGACGATGCAGCCAACCCACAGCAGTGGACCTTTCCTGCATACATGATTCAACCAGGAGAATTTTTAATTGTATTCTGCAGCGGTAAAAACAGATTCACCTCCCCGGCAGCTGTCTCGTTTAATACTACAAACGCTTTCATACCTCAAACGGGCTGGAATAATCACACAGCTCAACAAACGTTCGTATGGGATGGTGTTTCCAATCTCGTGCTCAATACTTGTTCCTATTGGTCGGGCGGTTACACATCCAACTCCGTTTTCAATCAAACCAACACAGACTATGTTGCATCCGTATCTTCCTATGTGGATGGCGGTGATTACGCCTGTGGCGCTCAATATGGCGAGGTGTCGAGCCTGCGCCCTGTGCTTCGAGTTAATGACATTGTAGTTGGTAATAACGACACACAAAACTGCAATACATGCTATCCGGCTCCCTACGGAAACTGGTACTTCAGCGCTCGCATGCAAACCATCTACCGCGCAGAAGATTTACTTGCCGCCGGGCTCACAGCAGGACCTATCGATTCGCTGGCATTTGATGTGGCATACACCGATCCCACATACTATGACTACTTGACCTTACAACTTACCACTACCGCCAATCCCGAATTGAGCTTTGAATTCATCAATACAGCCGGTTCTTTCTTTCACACCAACTTCGGAATTTCCGGCACAGGAGAAACGGTATACCTCATTTCGCCCGCAGGTGAAGTAACCGATGAGCTGGTCATCGATTTACAATCGTTGAATACCAGTGTCGGCAATTATCCCGACGCCGGTGAAATTGAAGTGCTTTATGAAGCACCCACTCCGGGAGCTTCCAACAACAATTCTGAAGTGGCAGATGGATATACAATTGCTCCCACCTTCAGCTTGCAACCGGGGTTTTATGACGGAGCTGTGGAAGTAGCAATCATCAATCCGAATGCGACATTTTCGGTCATTCGATTTACGACCGATGGAAGCGACCCTTCCGAAAGTTCACAGGCTTATTTAGGAACGCCTCTATCCCTAGACACAACAACTGTGATAAAGGCGCGTGCATATGCCCCAAATCGTATTGCAGGAAATGCAGCTGTGGCGTCTTATTTCATCAATACAAATCATACAACCCCCATTCTGTCAATCTCTACCAATGAAACCAATCTCTACGGACCCAATGGGATATTTGATAATCCGAACAGCGATTGGCTAAAGTCAGGGTATGTGGAATACTTCGACTCAACTGCATCGCACAATCTTCTCATGTCGCAATACACGGGAATGATTATGGACGGCGGTCTCGGTGGAAGTCGCACACAGCCGCAGCGTTCATTTCGCTTGAAACTTGCCGATGGTATTTTCGGTGAAGCACCCATGGAATACCCTGTCATTCCTACCCTTCCCTATCGCACAACGTACAGTGATTTCTATTTGCGCAACGGAAGCAATCAGTATTTGGCACTCCCTTATAAAGATGCATCGCAAGTGCGCATGATGACAGAAGGTACAACCAATTACAGTTCAGGATGGCGACCTGTTACTGTCTACATCAATGGAAGCTATCATGGCTTGTATGAACTGCGCGAAAAATTCAATTCCGAAAAATTCGAAATACTCGACAATGCCGACAACGACAGCATAGACGTTCTCTCCTTGAGTTTGTACTACGGCGGAATCTTGCGTGCAGTAGAGGGCGACCCGCAACACTATTGGGATGATTGGTCAGTGATAGAACAAATGGATGCGACCTCGCCAGATATCATTGAAAATATTGGAAACTACATCGACCTGGAAAACTACACCGATTACATGATTGGTGAATCCTTTATGTCTAATGTCGACCGGCCCAACAACAACATCAAGATATATAGATCTGACGCTACCGATTT
>JAIYBR010000152.1 GCA_027488435.1 Flavobacteriales bacterium | reverse complement strand
TGGAGTTGTTGGATTTCCCACTCTACTTGCAGTTGTTTGATGCGCACCATTTGAAGTTTGCTTCAACAATCTATCTTCAACCACAGATCCGAATATGTTTCTTGCCTATCAATGGAACTTTGATGGGGTGAACACCGAAATCGATCCTTCTCCTTGTTTTACCTATCCCAACCAAACCGGTGAGCCTGTCTATAATACTGTCAATCTCGAGGTGACGGCTCTGGATATACAATACATGCAAACATGCTCATCGGAATTTGCTCAAAACATTCTCGTTCTTCCTCAACCCATTAGTGACTTTGAATTATTGAGCCCATACACATGTTACTTCCCTTACGAACTCTCCACAACCAACACGAGTATCGGCGCCGGTGCCTATCAATGGCAATTAAACGGACAAAATTGGGGGCAACTAACCAATGCTACATTTCCGATCGAAGGTCTTGGTCAATACAACGTCGATTTGATTGCAATTAATCAGTATAACTGCCCGGATACTTCAGAGCAAATATTTAATTCATATCCGCTACCAACGTTGGATTTTACTGTCGATTTCAATGACGGCTGCGCTCCGTTGATGGTACAGTTCGACAATCTGTCGACCGGAAACAACACCTATACCTGGTACTTGGACGATGGCAGTGAAGCGACAATAGAAGATATCATCCACGAGTATACCTATCCGGGCTCGTACGAAGTTATGCTCGTAGGAACAACAGAGAATAATTGCACGGATACGCTGGAAATCGAAGATCCTATCTTGGTCTATCCGGTACCGCGTGCAGATTTTGTGTATTCTCCTTCCGAAGTTAGTATTCTCAACCCCGTTATGACCTTTGAAGAGACTTGTATCGGGGGCAGCTATTATCAATGGAATTTTAATGATGGTTCGCAAGAGTATGGTGCAATAGTGGATCATTCATTTAGTGAGGTAAACTATAATGCTGTGACCCTAACGGTCTTCAATCAGTTTGGATGTAAGGATGATATTACGCAAAACGTTCTTGTGACTGATGCGCTGACAGTCTATGTGCCTAATGCGTTTACGCCTGATGGTGACAACATCAATGATGAATTTAAGCCTGAGTTGGCTGGAAAGGACTTAATTGCGCGCTACAAGTTTTGGATTACCGATCGATGGGGAGTTGTAGTTTTCCGCACAATTGATTACGATGAACCGTGGATTGGAAATGTGGACGGTGGTAACCATTACGTTTCACCGGGTGTTTATACGTGGAGTGTCGAGATTGAGCTAAAGTCTGGCGAAGAGTTCGAGTATAACGGCCATGTAAACGTTGTTCGCTAGGTTGTCGGATATTATTTCTTTACTGCAGTCGTGAGTATGTTTAGAATGGCATAGCGTTAAGCGAAGGCCTGTGAGCATTGAATCTCTATTTTTGGACATCTGTTAACGTGCACTATAGAGATTCCATTCCTCACCCTTAACCACTCAATCCTTCATGCCTTCTCGCCCCAGTAAACTACCCCACGTCGGCACAACCATTTTTACCGTAATGTCGAAGCTCGCTGCAGAGCAAGGAGCACTCAACCTCGGACAAGGATTTCCGGGTTTTCCGATGGACCATCGCCTAAGTGATTTGGTTCATGCAGAGATGCTTGCTAACCGCAATCAGTATGCGCCGATGCCGGGTGTGCCCGAGTTGCGGGCTTTGCTCGCGAAGAAGATGCAGGCGGCCTATGGGTTTGGTTATGATGCGGACGCGGAAATTACAATCACCGCCGGAGGTACGCAGGCCATTTTCACCATCATCACCGCGCTTGTGCATGCAGGCGATGAAGTACTGGCGTTTGCTCCGGCTTACGATTGCTATGCCCCGGCTGTGGAGCTTCAAGGTGCAACCATGAATTGGGTGAATCTACAATCACCCGATTATCGCATTGATTGGCAGGAAGTGCGTGCGAAGATTACACCGCGCACGCGCATGATTCTGATTAACACACCACACAATCCGACAGGCAGCATTATGACCGCTGCCGATATGCTCGAGTTGCAGGCCATTGCCGAAGAGCACGACTTGTTGGTGTTGAGCGATGAAGTGTATGAGCACATTGTGTTTGATGGTGCGCGTCATGAAAGCGTGGCGCGCTTTCCGCAGTTGGCTGCGCGCGGCTTGGTGGTGTATTCGTTTGGAAAAACGTTTCACAACACCGGCTGGAAGATGGGCTACGTGTGCGCCCCTGCGGAGCTGACTGCTGAAGTGCGCAAGGTGCATCAATACAATGTGTTTTCCGTCAATACACCGATTCAGTATGCACTTGCTGAATACATGAGTGATGCTACTACCTACAGCGGAATATCCGAGATGTACCAGGCCAAACGCGAGGTGTTTATTCGGGCGTTGCAAGGTTCACGCTTTGCGCTGAAACCCGCGGCGGGCACCTATTTTCAGTTGCTCGATTATAGTGCGATTTCCGATGAAGGTGATGTGGAATTTGCGAAGCGCCTCACGCGCGAACATAAAATTACCGGCATACCGTGTTCGGTGTTTTTCCCCAATTTGCAAGACGACAAAGTGCTGCGCTTTTGTTTTGCGAAAAACGATGACGAGTTGTTGCGCGCCGCCGAAATACTTCAATCGATATGAGTACACCGAATGACTTGCGAATAACTCTCGTGCAATCGAATTTGCATTGGGAAGACCGTGAAGCGAATTTGATGCATCACGATGCGCACCTGGCATCCATAAGCGAACCAACCGATGTGGTCGTGTTGTGCGAAATGTTTACCACGGGCTTCAGTATGCAAGCCGAGCGCGTGGCCGAGGCTCATGATGCGGAGCACATGCACACGTTGAACTGGATGCGCGCTTGGGCTAAGAAGCTCGATGCGGTGGTGACAGGAAGTGTTGCGGTGTGTGAGGCGGGCTTGTATTACAACCGGTTGTATTGGGTGTTGCCCGATGGTCGCATCAATACATACGACAAGCGACACACGTTCACGTTTGCCGGAGAAGACAAGTCATATGCGCACGGAACTTCTCGCATAGTGGAAGAGTGGCGCGGCTGGCGTATTTGTCCGCTGATATGCTACGATTTGCGTTTCCCTGTGTGGAGTCGCAACACGCTTGTGGGCGGAGAGCCCACGTATGATGTGTTGCTCT
>JAIYBR010000064.1 GCA_027488435.1 Flavobacteriales bacterium | reverse complement strand
TCGACGATGTCTTCGAGCGCGTGTCGCTTGTTCTTTGGGTCGTCGACGAATTCGATCGTGGTGAAGCTGATGCAGAAGCCTTTCGGCAGTTCGCCGGCCACCTCGCGACGAAGACACCCGAGCTCACTGATTGAAGTGAAGAATGAAGTCGTAGAAAAAATAATGGAGACCATCCACGGCGCCCAGTATCGTGGTCGCACGGTGCGTGTTGAATCACGTGGTAATCGCGATGCCGGTATTCCGCGCACTCGTTTCCGCGGCGACAAACGTCAAGGCGGCGGTGGTGGAGGCTTCTACAAAGGGAAAGGCAAAGAAGGAGGCTTCGATCGCAAGAAATCATTCGGCGATCGCGATGGGGGAGGAAAAAAAGGCAAGAAACGATTCTAAAAGTAAAAGGGGTGAGGGGTAAGGTATAAGGTATAAGGTATAAGGTGCGATCTAACTCAAACCTTACCCCTTATACCTTATGCTTTAGCCTTTATCCTTTATCCTTTATCCTTTACCCCTTACCCCTTACCCCTTATTAGTTCGCTGTAACAGGTGCTTTCAACGAGGGAATTCCCGTCTTACTGATTGCTCCATATCCTCCTTCGATTTCAGAGAAGTTACGGTAGCCACGCGATTGCAGAATAGACGCCGCAATCATGCTTCTGTACCCACCTTGACAATGCAGGTAGAAATGCTCCTTGGGATTGATGGATGACATCCAGTTATTGATTTCGGAGAGTGTCAAGTTTTCTGCATCAGGCACATGTCCGTTGCTGAACTCACTACATTTTCGCACGTCAATCACTTTCGATTTTCCATGCACGTATTCTCCTTCGAATTGCGCAGCGTTGATGCGCACAATGGTGTCAATCGTTTTTCCTGAATGTTTCCATGTCTCGAAACCGCCGGCGAGATGTCCAAGTAGTTGATCAAATCCAACACGGCTTAAGCGAGTAATTGCTTCCTGTTCTTTTCCGGGGTCTGTAACAAGAAGGATGTTTTGATTTACATCTACAATCATCGAACCTACCCACGGTGCAAAGTCTCCGTTCAATCCTATGTTAATGGAGTTTGGAATAAATCCATTGTGGAACTCTGCAGCATTACGTGTGTCCAGTATAAGTGCGTTTGTGGCTTCGGCAGCTGCTTCGAATTCTTCAGCGTTCAACGATTTCATCCCATTACTCATCACTTGTTCGAATGTGGCATAGCCTTTTTTGTTCATCGCTACATTCAACGGGAAGTAGGCGGGTGGTGCTGCCAATCCATCGGTTACAGCCTGTATAAAGCTTTCGCGATTGGGTTGGTTCAGGGCATAGTTGATTTTCTTCTGATTTCCTAAATCATCCACTGTTTCCTTCATCATGTTTTTACCACAGGCACTTCCTGCGCCATGAGCAGGGTAAACAATCACGTCGTTTGCTAGTGGCATTATTTTGTCCATCAAACTGTCGTAAAGCATGCCGGCCAATTCTTCTTGCGTCATATGCGCCGCTTTTTGCGCTAGGTCAGGACGTCCAACGTCGCCGAGAAATAGCGTGTCTCCGGAAAAAATGCAATGGTCTTTTCCGCTTTCATCTTTCAATAAGTAAACGGTGCTTTCCATCGTGTGCCCTGGTGTATGCAGCGCCTTGATGGTAATATTGCCCAAACGGAATTCTTGTCCATCGGTGGCGATAAGTGCATCAAATTCAGGATTGGCTGTAGGGCCATATATGATAGGAGCTCCCGTTGCTTTGCTCAAATCAATGTGACCTGAAACAAAATCGGCGTGGAAATGTGTTTCGAAAATGTATTTGATTTTCACTCCATCTCTTTCAGCACGATCCAGGTAGGGTTGGATTTCACGCAGTGGATCAATAATAGCCGCTTCGCCGTTGCTGGTAATGTAATAGGCGCCTTGGGCGAGGCAGCTGGTATAGATTTGTTCGATTTTCATAGCATGGAATGTTTGACAAAATTAGTGATGCGCTGAAGATTCTGGGCTTTGATTATTGTCAGATATCGGGACAAAGAAAGAATCAATTTTCGCCTCTGAAAGTCATACTTGTTACAAAAGAAAAAGGCTGCCTAGTTGCAGCCTTTTCTTGTCTATGCATTCAGCATTATTTCTTCGCAGGAGCTGCCGGAGTAGGAGTGCCCGGTTTAGGCGAGCTGTTACCTTCGATAGGCTCAACTTTGATAAGCTCAACCTCGAAGATGAGTGTTGAGTTGCCCGGAATTTTATTTTGACTGCGTGATCCGTAAGCTAAATCAGATGGAATGTAGAAAGTTGTTTTGCCACCTTCTTTCATAAGTTGAAGTCCTTCTGTCCAACCGGAAATCACCTGGTTCAAGCCAAACGAAGCCGGAGTTCCGCGCTGCACGGAGCTATCGAACACCGTCCCGTCGATGAGCGTTCCATGGTAATGAACGGTGACCTTATCATTGCCATCAGGCTGCGCTCCACTGCCTTCTTGTGTATGCTTGTATTGCAAGCCCGTTGCAGTGGTTTGTACGTCTTTTTTCTTTTTGTTTTCAGCCAAAAAAGCTTCACCGGCCTTTTTATTGGCCACTGCTTTTTGATCAGCAACCTTCTTACTTTCTTCTTTGTAGATCTTATCGGCGGTTGCAGCATCGAATGCCGCCTTACCTGCTAAGTGTTCGGAGATAGCCTTTTTAACGAGGTCTTCATTGTATTCGCTGATTCCGCTTCTTTTCAATGTCTCTGCCATGGTGATGCCAAGGGCATAGGAAACACTGTCTTTGCGTGTTTTGAATGATTGTGCGTTCGTGCTTATCGCAACAGCAATGGCAACCGACGCGAGAATGATTTTTTTTTTTTTTTTTTTAATAAGATTGAATGCGCAAATAAACGAATATTCACTGAAAGGACTCGTTAAAAATGGCTATCGTGTGAACACAAAATGATCGGGGCCGGAGAGGTTTTCATTCAAGCAATAACCATCCGAATCAAAAGATTGGATGTCGTCTGCTTTTTTAATCTGGTTGTCGATTATGAAGCGCGCCATTTTGCCTCTTGCCAGCTTTGAGTAGGTGTTCACGGTAGTGAAGCCTTTGCCTTTCGTTTCCTTGAATTCGCAATCAATAATTCTACGACCCAGTAATTTCGTGTCTATAACTTTGAAATACTCCTGTGAGGCGAGGTTGATCAATACATCTTTTTGGCCCAATTCTTTGTCGAGTGCTTCCGTAATTTTCTGCTTCCAAAATGCATACAGATTAGGGGCTTTATTATCGAACCCAAATGGGGTTCCCATCATAAGCCGGTAGGGCATGACCAAGTCGAGCGGTCGCATGATACCGTATAACCCACTCAGAATGCGCAGGTGTTTTTGCGCGAATGACAGCCCTTTCGGATTGAGTTCAGCGGCTTGAAGACCGCGATAAACCTCTCCTTTGAACATGAGCATAGCAGGGTGCGCGTTCTGGTGTGTGAATGGTAACTTCCATTGTTGGAACCGTGCATGTGTTTCCATGGCAAGCGCCTGACTCATGCTCATCATTTCGGCAAGGTTTTCTGGTGAAAGCTTTTTCAGCTTGCCCACCAATCGTGCTGCATCCTCTGCAAGTGCGGCGTCCGAGCAGGAGAGATTGGGATAGTGTGTTTGGTCGTCAATCAGTTTTGCCGGTGAGAGTACTGCTATAAAAGAGCTCATGCGATGTATTACTTGTATTTTTTGTCGAGGTAGTCGCCAAGTGCTTGTTGAAAGGCAACTGCCATTAAATCGGCTTGAAGCTCGTACCCTTTTTTACTGAGATGCACCCGGTCGGAAGCGGCGAGTTGCGCGTTTTCCCAGTCGCTGATGGATCCCAAGCCGCCCATTACTTCAAACAAATCAAACACGGCTGCGTCATACTTTTTTGCGAGCTTATACATGACCTGTTGCACGGCAATGGCGTTTTTGTTGGGATGCCTTTTTTGGTAGAAGGTGTCGTTGTTGGTCACAAACAGAATGCATGTATTCGGATTGGCGCTATGGAAGTGTGCGATGAGCGAGTCATAACGCGCTTCATATTGTGTGGCGTCAAATTCACCTGAAGGCACGTTCGCATCATTGATGCCGATTCCGAATATCGCTAGATCGGGTTGAAGCGTTTGCAAGTGTTCTTCAAACCTCTCGCATTTCAAATAGCTGCGGGTGCTAGCACCATTCACTCCAATAGCGTGGTAAGCAATACCACAAGAAGATTCACCTAGATAAACTCCTTGCAGTGTGAAATAGCCGGGTAGTGAATCGGTGATTTCGTATGCGAAATTCAAGGCCGTTACCGCCGGAGAAAAGGCGTATTCTGTATAGCCCGCGAGTGTGTCGGTGAATGAAGCAGTTATCCGGACATTCGTATCGGGAAGAAGTATTGCATTTTCACTGCAGTGATAGTAAATGCGAACCTTGCTGAACGAGTAAAGTGAGCTGTCGTCTTTTGCTGAGGTTATGTGTATCGACGCATATGAGTCGTTGCATGTTGCATTGATGCCCGACATTCCCCATAGACAATCGGAATCGCTCACGCTATTGCGGCATCCTGTCCAGTTGCCCGACCATTTGCATTTGATCGTTTTAGGACTGTTTGTCTTCGCTATTTCATAAGGAAACACAAAGCCTCGCTCACCGGAGTTGTTTGATACTATGGATGAGAAGTTGGCCCGCAAACGATCGGTGAGAAATCCACCTTGTACGTGCGAACCGCCAATGTGTACGATAGAGATTTTTCCTTTTCCTTCAAACGCAAGCTTTTCAAATCGGTCGAACAAACTGTTCCAATGCGCTTCAGGATTCTCAACATGTATCCGGTTTTTCTCGTATTGAATGAAAGGATATTTTGACTCAATGTGCAGTTCACTCAGCGTTTCTGAAGGTGACTTGAAATTAGGGCGCAGTATCCAACTCGTGCTGAATGAAAGCACAATCGCGATGAAAATCAGAGTTCGAGTTGTTGGCAAGGTTCTGTTTTCTTGTTGTTACGGAGTTCTCTTAAAACGGGTTTCGAATTAGAAGTTAGGTTTCAACAAATACTCTGAGTAGAATTTGTCGATTTCGTCCACAGCTTCTTGCGCGGTATCGACCACGCTGAACAAGAACATATCGTTGGGTGAGATATTTTTAGCAGATTCCAGTAATGTCTTTTGGATCCATTCAACTAATCCTCCCCAAAAATCTTTTCCGACCAGGATGATTGGAAAGCGCCCAATCTTGTCTGTTTGAATGAGAGTAATCGCTTCGAAGAATTCGTCGAGCGTACCAAATCCACCGGGCATTACAATAAAGCCCTGGCTGTATTTCACGAACATCACTTTGCGCACAAAGAAGTAATCGAAGTTGATGCTCTTGTCGTGGTCAACAAACTCGTTTCCGTGTTGTTCGAAGGGAAGAACGATGTTCAATCCCACGGAAGTTCCTTCGCCTTCCTTAGCGCCTTTGTTGGCCGCTTCCATGATGCCGGGGCCACCACCTGTTATAACGCCATAGCCTTTTTGAGTGAGTTTGAAGGCAATGTCACGAGCAGTTTGGTAATGGGGATTGTCGGGTTTGGTTCGAGCCGAGCCGAAGATGGAAACACACGGTCCTATTTGCCCCATGCGATCATAGCCTTCCACAAATTCGCCCATAATCTTAAAGATGGACCATGAGTCGTTTGATCGTATTTCATTCCAGTTGCGTTGCTTGAACTTACTGGCAATTCTGCTGTCTTTTTCCATCGTATCGTTTTTGCTGGCTGCCTTTACAGAAGGTATGAGCCAATGTGCAAAATACGACGCTATTGTTCGTCAACGAACTTTAGATCTGTGTTCAATTAACAGATTTATCAAAAGACAAATAGAAGGTCCCGAAAGGGATAAGCGATAACAGGAATGCACGTGCCACACCCCTTAATGAAAGCGCTTTCGTCATTAACGAGTAATAGAGCATGACCATGAAAGCAACGAACAGAAAGCCGTGCAGAGAACCAATCCATCGAACGGCCTCAGGAAAGTTCATGACATATTTAAGTGGCATGGCCACGAAAAGAAGAAGCAAGTACGAAATTCCTTCCCAGAAACCAATGCGATGGGTGAGGTGAAGTGTGCGTGCATGTCCGTTGTGGCTCATCTTCATTATTTTTTCTGATACGTTTTTTTGAAGGTCTTTCCCTTGTGACCGGGTTTATTGCTGCTCGCCGATTTTTTTGCAGGACTTTTTTTCTTTTTTTGATCTGTCGCAGGTTTGAATTTCTTTTCATGAAATGCACCTTTGAACTCCGGATTTTCCAGGCGTTTTTGGCGGTCTATTTCGCGCATCTGCAATTGAAACTCCGGCTTGGGAGTGTCGAATTGTTCCACTTCTTCAGGCAAGGGCAATCGAGTGATTGTTTGCTTGATGAGTTGTTGGATTTTGCGAATGTGATAAGCCTCCGATTGATCCATGAAGCTTATGGCGACTCCTGTTTTGAAGGCTCTTCCGGTGCGACCAATTCGATGCACATAGTCTTCGTAGTGCGTCGGTATGTTGAAGTTGATTACGTGTGAAACTTCGAATACATCAATTCCGCGTGCACTAACATCGGTGCTTATGAGTAAACGCACATCGCCACTTTTGAAATCGTCGATTGCATTCATGCGCGCATTCTGCGCTTTGTTCGAATGCAACAGTCGCATTTCACCGATGGGTTTGCGCTCGAAGTATTTGAATATGTTGGAAGCAAATTCTTTTGTGCTAACAAATACCAATACTCTTCGCAGGCTTTCGTCACGAAGCAGATATTCGAGCAGAGAAAGTTTCGTTCTGAAGTTGTCCGCCTCGTATAACAATTGTTGCACAGTAGAGGCGGGTGTTGCCTGCGGTGTTACTTCAATGCGGGTAGGGAAGAGGAGGAAGTTATCGGCCAGGCTTTCTACCTTTTCCGGAAAAGTGGCCGAGAAAAGTAATTGCTGTTTTTTCTGGGGAAGCTTTTCCTGCACTTCGCGCAGTTGCGGCCAAAAGCCCATGTCCATCATGCGGTCGCATTCGTCGAGGACGATGTGCTTTATTTTTTTTACGGCTATTTCACCTTTCGAATAGAGTTCTAGAAATCGTCCCGGAGTGGCAACGATGAGATCTACTCCTGATTGAAGCTTTTCAATTTGCGCTTTTGGGCCAATGCCGCCAAAGAGGGCTACCCATCGCAGGTCTG
>JAIYBR010000158.1 GCA_027488435.1 Flavobacteriales bacterium | reverse complement strand
TTGCAATCGGGGCACATCTTTCCAGTGAGCATCATGTAACGCTCGCTCGACTCTACAGCGCGCCTCATGATTGCCTCTCGGTTGCTCTTACTAATACCATTGTAGAACGGATAATTTTCAGCCTTTCTACGAGCAACATCTTTGGTGAATGCCGGCTGCAATTCTCTGCGCAAATGCTCATGAACCGCCCACTCTGCATACTCCTGCATCCGCGAATCGATTGAAGTGAAAATCTTCAAGCCATCTCGATAGATATCATAGGGCTCTCCATCTGCCTTGGCATATTTCAAATTCCCCTTATCATCTTTCTGTTGCAGCAAATCTTCCAATTCGCCGCGAAGTACCTCGCGGAAATAGGGAGCCAGCCCTTCGTCATGACTCATCCGTTGAAAATCCAAACCGAGTGGAAGCGATCGTAATGAATCATACTCCCTTTTCGACAAGAAGTCGTACTTCACCATCTGATCCAATACAACCTCGCGTCGTTTGGCAACCAAGGAATCACGTTTAAGCGGATTAAACAACGATGAGTTTTTGAGCATACCTACGAGCATCGCAGATTGCTGAACATTGAGCGAATCGGGGGTAGTATTGAAGTAGATATGTGCCGCAGACTTTATGCCCACCGCCTGATTCAAGAAGTCATATTGGTTGAGATAGAGGGCAATAATTTCATCTTTGGTATAGAGGCGTTCTATTTGGCAAGCGATAATCCACTCCTGGATTTTCTGAAAGCCTCTTTTAAAAACCGAGACATTTTGATACTCCTTCGTGAACTGCATTTTCGCCAGCTGCTGGGTAATGGTAGAACCACCCCCGCCTTGACCCGCCGTGAAAACCGCGCGAAACAAACCCCAATAATCGACCCCGCTATGCTCGCGGAATCGAACGTCTTCAGTTGCCAAAAGCGCATTGACCAGCTGTGGCGGCAACTCGCTGAACTTGGCATCGCTGCGATTTTCTTTGTAGTAGGCTCCCAAGGTGCGACCATCGGCCGATACCACTTGTGAAGCAAGGCTAACCTTCGGATTGGCTAAAAGATCGACGTCGGGCAATCCGCTAAGTAAGGCAGCCCCCAACACTCCTACTATCAGAAAAATAGGCGTCAACGCTACGATCCAAAGCAATCGCGCTCTACCTAAAAAGTTATTGGATGTCTTTTTTGCCATGGTATTCTACTAATTAACAAAACTAGTGCGGCAGGCCAATACAACAGCAAATGTGACGGCTTGTTGCGCACAACGCTTCGTTAGCAATTCAACTCCCGAAAATTTATTTCACTTTCCAAGCAACTGTACGCGGGTGCCGGGTGTTATTTTGTTGTGTTATACATGTAAATACGACAATTATGAAGCTCATTATCCTTTTCTTGGTTCTTCTTAGCGCTGTGCCATGCTTCTCTCAAACAGAATGGGGATGTACCGACCCGGCTGCCAACAATTACGACCCGAATGCCACTGGCGATAACGGGACCTGCTGCTATGATGGGGTGTGGTATGTGCTTAACGCCAGCGAGCCATGCTATTTCTCGTTTTACAACGACCAGCTAGGTTATCTGGGAGCAGCCGAATACCCATCCCAGACAGGAGTTTGTATTCCGAATTTGTGCACGTCTGTAAACGTACAGAACTACATGGGCGTTGGTACGTTCACCTGGTCAGTTTCAGACAATCAAGGAAACATTCTTTTGCAGGGTCAAAACACCGATAATTTCTATGACTACGGAATTATAACCAGCTCAAACGGAGTACCCGGATGTTTGGACCCACAAGCCTGCAATTACGATGCTTTGGCCAACTGCTATGACTACACCTCTTGCGACTACAGCTGCTGGGGCTGCACCAATCCGCAATCATTCAATTACAATCCTGCCGCTACGATTGATGACGGTTCTTGCTGTTCAGCAACCAGCTACCTCACTGGTACGGTTTCCGGAACAACAGACGATCTTGGAGTATACTGGTACTTAAGCCCCCTGGACGGAAGCTACAGCTATGGCTTACCCAACGGCTCTTCACATTGCGTGCCCGATGGCTGCTATTTCATCAGCATCTACTCTCCGATTTACCAGGGAACAGCCCTGTTCACGTTTACCAATGCAAACGGCGACGTTGTTTTCAGCCAAACTATAGAAACGCCTTACCCCATCACCTTTACCATGGGTGATGGAACACCCGGCTGTGGCGACCCGAATGCCTGCAATTACGCACCGACAGCAACTTGCCTCTCTTATTCACTCTGTACATATGATTGCTACGGATGCACCAATCCGCAAGCTGCTAACTACGACTCCACAGCCACCTTGGACAACGGCTCTTGCTGCACGCAGTCCTATACCATTTCAGGAACAGGTGAATTTCAATACAGCGTAAGAAATCACCAAACGACATATTCAGCCGGCGGCGTATTCCCAGGATCAACCGGCTTCTGCCTTCCCGACGGCTGTTTCTTTCTCGACTTGTGGAGCCTTACCAATGAAAACTTTGAATGGACCTTGACCGATGCCACAGGTCAAGTGATTGCCTCAGGTGCGAACAATTATTATTTCTCCTCGCAAAGCTTCGCTAACAATGCAACCACCGGTTGCCTCGACTATTACGCTTGTAACTTCGACCCTTCGGCCACGTGCAACGACTATTCGATATGCAGTTACGACTGTTACGGCTGCACCGACCCAACGGCTTCCAACTTCGACCCGGATGCCACCCTAAGCAGCAACACATGCTGCTATGCTTCATACTACGAAGTGGAGCTTTCTGCCCCGGGCTACTGGTATGCATACTCCAGCAATGGCTTGAGCGGTGGTTCAGGTCATTATCCGGAAAGTACCGGCTTTTGCTTCGACGAGGGATGTCTCTACTTCACAGCCTATCCCGACGACTACACGGTCACCAACTTCAGCGCAAGTATCTCGCTCGACAACACCATCGTTGCCAGCGATAATGTGAACCCGATATTTGGTGGTGTTGAATTGACACTTTCCGAAAACCCTACCGTTGGCTGTGGCGTTTACTACGCCTGCAACTACGATCCTTCGGTCAACTGCCCCGACTATAACGCATGTGACTTCACCTGCTATGGCTGCACCAATGCCTCAGCTCCCAACTATGACCCGAGTGCTACCATCGACGATGGAACCTGTTGCTACAACGATTGGTATACACTCGAATTTGGAGGTCCGGCGTATTGGTCTGTAACCTCTTTGACAGATTACTCTTACAGCACCGGTACCTATCCTGATCAAAATGGTTTCTGCATTTCAGGTTCATGCTTCCAGCTCTCTGCCTTTTCCTACGATGGCACCGATGTGAACTACACCATTTTAGATGCTGCCGGCAACATAATCGCTTCGGGTACCATCGGCTACTACCAATATGCAGTGACCATCGCATTTGACGGTGTGTCGTTGGGTTGTGCCGACCCTTCAGCTTGCAACTACGACTCTTCATCAGAATGTATGGATTACATCAATTGTGATTACAGCTGCCTGGGCTGCACTGACCCAACCGCTCCCAACTTTGACCCAAGCGCAACCCAGAACGATGGTTCATGCTGCTACAACAACTGGTATAGCATGAGCGCATCAGAAGAGTTCTACTGGTATATCATCGACGAAAATTTCAACTACTTCGGAGGTATCTACCCTGCACAAAATGGATTTTGCTCGTTGAATGAATGCTTCACCATGCAGGTCTTTTCAATCACAGGCAACCCTTTCCAACTTGAAGTTACTAATCAAAACGCAGATGTTCTCTACTCAGGCATTGCAAGTTCTACCAACTATTACGAGTTCATCTCGATAAGTAATACGGCTGAAATAGCAGGTTGCACAGACCCCTCAGCCTGCAACTACAATTCTGAAGCTACCTGCGACGATGGTTCATGTAATTTGTGTATCGGTTGCACCAACCCATCTGCTCTTAACTACGATGCTTGGGCATGGTATGATGACGGAACGTGCATTTATGAAATGGTACCTCCTTTCATGGGTATGACCATGTTACCCGATGAAACCAACAACCAATTCTGGGTGCGTGTTGAAATGATGGACGAAGGAAACGGTGCTCCATACGTTTTGAGCACAAGCTTCGATAACCAAATGATGGTGATGACTCAACCCGGTCAATTCATCGCGGGTCCGTATCCGTGCGATGCTTCAATCGACTTCACACTTCAAAGTATGGAAGCAGGCATGATGGAGTATATGAATGCATCGATGGACGGAAATTGCTCCATTGCACTATCTGTTACCGAAATGGAAGCGAGCTTTACAATCTATCCTAATCCGGCCAACGACCGTGTGACCATTTCAGGATGGGATGCCAATGCGAGTGTAACCATCACCGACATCAGTGGTCGCATGGTTCGTCAAGAGCAACTGCGTAACAACCAGATTGAAACTTCGATGCTTACAGATGGCATCTATGTAGTGACTCTCACCGAAGGAAACAAAACAGACAGTATCCGCTTGGTTATCCAGCATTAATAGAAAAAGACTTCAAACGAAAAAGCCGGGTTTATCGCCCGGCTTTTTTATTTCTATTGATTAAAATGCCGATGTATCAAGTCCGCCATGCGATTATTCACCACCTTCTGCAACTCCTCCAAACTCGCCTCTTTCACAGCTTGAACGGTTTTGAAATGATGAATGAGCGCTTGCGTGGTATGCATGCCCACTCCTTTGATGTCGGTGAGCTCTGAGCGAATGGCATCTTTGCTTCTGCGGTCGCGGTGTTTCGTAATTCCAAATCGATGCGCCTCGTCGCGCAGGCGTTGAATGAGCTTCAACGACTCGCTGCGTTTGTCCAAATAGATGGGCAAACTATCACCCGGAAAATAAATTTCCTCCAATCGCTTGGCAATGCCAATGATGCCAATCTTTCCATACAACTCGAGCTTCACCAAACTTTCGATGGCAGCGCTCAACTGTCCCTTGCCGCCATCGATGATGATAAGCTGTGGCAAAGATTCACTTTCATCGAGCATGCGGCGGTAACGACGAAACACCACTTCTTTCATCGTGTCGAAATCGTTCGGCCCCTCCACTGTTTTCGGATGAAAGATGCGATAATCGGCTTTGCTGGGTTTTGCATTGCGAAAAACGACACAGGCACTCACAGGGTTCGTTCCCTGAATGTTCGAGTTGTCGAAACACTCTATGTGACGCGGCAGCTCTTTCAAATGCAAATCCTTTTGCATCGTTTCAAGCACGCGATTTACGTGACGCTCGGGATCAACCATCTCTTGTTGCTTCTGCGCATCGAGCATATAATGCGTACTGTTGCGCTGCGACAACTCAACCAGCTTCTTCTTATCGCCTCGCTGAGGCACCGTGAGCATAACTCCTGGCAATTGCGTTTCCAAATCGAAGGGCAGAAAAATTTCCTTTGAAGTGCTCTGAAACTTGTCGCGTATTTCCAAGATAGAATACTCCAGCATCTCAACTTCGGTCTCTTCCATGCGCTTCTTTACTTCGGTGGTGTAGGACTGAACGATAACACCGTTGCTCACCTTCATGAAGTTCACATAACCCGCCTGACTATCGCTCGCGATGCTGAATATATCCACGTCGTGAATACTCGGATGCACAATGGTGCTCTTCGCTTGAAAGGTGGAAAGCACTTCGATTTTGTCTTTCACTTCTTGCGCAAGTTCGAACTCGTATCGATCAGCAAACTCAGCCATCATCTGTTTCAACTCGCGAATGAGGTCGGAATAGTTGCCCTTTAAAATCTTGCGCACCGCTTCCACGCCTCTATCGTAATCTTCGTTCGTTTGTTTGCCTTCGCAAGGCCCCTTGCAATTGCCCAGGTGATATTCGAGGCAGACCTTGAATTTACCTGCAGCTATATTCTTGTCAGTCAGCGCCAAGTTGCATGTGCGCATCGGATAAAGCTTCTTTATAAGGTCTAACACCAAGTGCATGGTTCGTCCGGAAGGATAAGGACCGAAGTACTCCGATCCATCGCGTATAATTTGACGCGTCGGAAAGATGCGCGGAAAATCTTCCTTCTTGATCACAATGCTCGCATACGTTTTATCGTCCTTGAGCATGATGTTGTAGCGCGGCTTATACTTCTTGATGAGCGAATTCTCGAGCAAAAGCGCGTCTAACTCGGTTTCCACAACGATGTACTTGATGTCGGCAATTTTGCGAACGAGCACCTTCGTCTTTCCGTTCTCATACTGCTGCTTGTTGAAATAACTGGAAACCCGATTCTTTAAGCTCTTCGCTTTTCCGACGTACAGAATATCGCCCGCCTCATCGAAATATTGATAGACACCCGGCTGCTGCGGGAGAATCTTCAGAATTTGCTCTACTTTTTCGGGAATCGCCTTCACGAGGTGCAAGGTACAACGCGGTTGAATACACTGCTGTGTTACCTTAGCCCACAGATATGAATCTCGTTACCGGAGCCACGGGCCTGTTGGGCACTCACCTCATGATGGAATTGCTTTCACGTGGTGAACGCGTGCTCGCGTTGGTTCGGCCTTCGGCCAATCGACAATCGGTTGAAGATGTTTTCCGTTTTTGCAACAACACACACTTTGCAGATATTGAATGGGTAGAAGGCGATGTGCTCGATATCGATTCACTCGAAGCGGCCATGCAAGGCTGTTCGCACGTGTTTCATTGTGCGGCGATTGTTTCATATCACCCTTCGGAACGCGCAGAAATGTATCGTGTCAATACCGAAGGAACCGCCAACGTGATTAACATGGCCCTTCACCTGGGCAACATCAAAGTCGGATTTGTAAGTTCAATAGCCGCTATCGGAAAAGCGAAAAACAATGATCGCGTTGACGAAGAATCGGAATGGGTAGAAAACGACATGAACACGCACTACGCCATTACCAAGCAACTTTCGGAAATGGAATTCTGGCGTGGCATTCACGAAGGTTTAGAAGGCGTTGCTTTCAACTGCGGCTTCATCATCGGGCCGGGTAGTTTCGATCGCAGCAGCCCAAGCCTCTTTCGCAAACTAAACGAAGGCATGCGATTCTATCCGCCGGGAGGCACGGGCTTCATTGCCGTTTCCGATGCGGCGTGGTGCATAGCAGAATTGACATTAGGCCCTACAACTCGTGAACGATTTATACTCGTTACTGAAAATCGCTCGATGAAAGAAATCTTCCAGCTTGTTGCACAATCGCTGGGTGTGAAAGTCCCAACACAAGAAGCGAAGCCTTGGATTCTACAAGTAGCGAGAATAGCTGAATGGTTGAAAGAAAAGACGACAGGAAGAAAAGCGCTCGTTACGAGTGAGACTGTGAAAAATGCTTCGCTGCGTTTTTATTACGATTCTTCCAAAATGCAACAAGCGACGAACCTGCAAGCAACTCCCATTTCAGAAGCAATTCAACAAACCGCCGCGTACTTCAGGCATTGCAGCAAATAGGCTATTCAGGGTTGCTTGAAACTCCTGCCAGCTGTATCGAATCTAATTTCTCAGAAACTTTCGTTTCTATGCGCAACATAACATCCGGACGAGCCGCGTAGTAGGCATAACTTTCCAAATATTGCTCGCGTGTGAGCTCATAGCGTTTAAGGAGAAGATCGTAATAAGAACCCACTGTATATGATGAACTGTCTATTCGCTGATTGTCGATTGAATAGGCGCCTTCCAGCAACCGTACATCGGTAAGCAGATTCGAAAATCTGGTTTCGGGAAGAATGTTTGCAGGAACTACTTCCTTTCTGCTTCCGCCACAAGCTTCTAATACTACTGCAAGAGCAATCAGACTGAAATAAACAACTCTTTTCATCGGTTGAAGATTAATCGTTTTCCTAAACTCCCTTCGAGGATGTGGCCATTATCGTAGGCCTTATTGCCATTCACCCACGTTGTAATGACCTTGCTTTGAAAAGTCTGCCCTTCAAACGGCGACCACCCACATTTGTAAAGCAGGCTGTCCTTTGTCACCTTCCAGGGCGAATTCAAATCGACCAGCACCAGGTCGGCAAAATATCCTTCGCGAATAAATCCGCGCTTGTCTATGGCAAACATATCGGCCACGTTGTGCGACGATTTGCGCACAATTTTCTCAAGTGAAAAAACACCTTGGTGATAGAGCTCCAACAACGCAACCAATGCATGCTGCACGAGTGGTCCGCCACTGGGTGCTTTCAAATACGACTGTTCCTTTTCTTCGATGGTGTGCGGCGCATGGTCGGTAGCCAGCACATCGATACGATCGTCGTTTACAGCTTCGCGAAGAGCATCGCGATCGGCTTGCGTTTTCACCGCGGGATTCCACTTTATGTAGTTGCCCTTCGTTGAGTAGTCATCATTCGTAAACCACAAGTGATGCGTGCAGGCCTCTGCGGTGATTTTTTTTTCCTTCAGAGGAATATCGTTGCGAAACAAATCAAGTTCCTTCGCCGTGCTTATGTGCAGAATGTGCAAGCGCGTGCCGTGACGTTTGGCCATTTCTATCGCAGCTGATGACGACGCATAGCAAGCAGCTTCATCGCGAATGAGGTGATGCACAGTTACAGGCACATCATCGCCGTACTTCGCTTTGTATCGCTCAAGGTTGGCCTTGATCATGGGATCCACTTCGCAATGAAGCGCAACAAGCGTTTTCACTTGAGCGAAAATCATATTGAGAATGCCGCAGCTTTCGACCAACATATCACCTGTGCTGCTGCCAAGGAAAATCTTCACGCCGCAAACCGTTTTGGGATCGACCTTTAACAACTCCGATAAATTATCATTCGACGTGCCCATGAAGAAAGAATAATTCGCCAGCGAAACTTCCGAAGCGCGGGTATATTTCTGCTCGAGCAACTCTATCGTTGTTGCAGGTGGCGACGTGTTGGGCATCTCCATATACGACGTGATACCACCGGCAACTGCTGCGCGCGACTCGGTATACAAATCGCCCTTGTGCGTGAGGCCGGGCTCACGGAAATGCACTTGATCATCGATGAGTCCAGGCAGCAAATACTTGCCGGTACCATCGACCACTTCTTCTGCGTCGATGTTCAAACTACCTGCATCGGCTACCTTGGAAATAATGGCTCCTTGAATGAGAACATCGCACGCACGAATGGTTTCTTCGTTTACCACCGACACGTTGCGAATGAGCGTTGTTTTCATGACTGCTTTTTGTTCTTCCGTGAAACCCTTCTGAAACGCATTTTCAGCACGCCCAGGACTGCTTCGTTGAATATATTCATATTCATTTTACTTGTGCCCAGTTCACGATCAATAAAGGTGATGGGCACTTCCACTATTTTAAAGCCCAACTGATGGGCGTTGTATTTCATTTCTATTTGAAAGGCGTAGCCGATGAATTGAATACTATCCAAATCAATCGTCTCTAGCACCTTTCGCCGGTAGCATACAAATCCTGCGGTGCTATCGCGCACACCCAACCACAATACTGAGTTCACGTAAAGCGATGCACCGAAACTCATTGCCAAGCGCTTCATCGGCCAATTCTGAACACCTCCTCCTTTCACATAGCGCGAACCTACTGACATGTCGCCACCCCGTGTCGTACATCCGTCATACAACCGTATGAGGTCCTTCGGATTGTGCGAGAAGTCGCAGTCCATTTCGAAAATGAATTCGTAACTGCGTTCGAGCGCCCATTTAAATCCTGCGATATACGCGGTTCCCAAGCCAAGTTTACCCTTGCGCTCCAGGATGTGAAGCTTACCAGTAAACTCTGTCTGCAATCCTTTTACGATTTGCGCCGTGCCGTCGGGCGAACCATCGTCCACAATGAGCACGTGAAAGGCTTTCTCTAAGCCAAACACGGTGCGGAGCATGCGTTCGACATTCTCCTTTTCGTTGTAAGTGGGTATGATGACGAGGCTGTCAGACATATTCCTAGTTGTTTTCCTCTGCTATCAACCGCTCTACCAACTCCACCATGTTTTTACTTCCAATGAATAACGGCGCGCGCTGGTGCAGCGATGAGGGCTGAATATCCATGATGCGCCCTTTGCCGTCGGAGGCCTTGCCACCGGCCTGCTCTACGATGAAGGCAAGCGGATTGCTTTCATACTGCAATCGCAATTTTCCTTCTTGGCTCTTGACTGTGCCGGGATACATATAAATACCGCCCTTGATTAAGTTGCGGTGAAAGTCGGCCACCAGCGAACCGATGTAGCGCGCGCTGTAGGGGCGCTGCGTTTTCTTATCTGTTTGCTTGCACCAGTTCACATAGGCTTGCACGCCTGGGCTGCACGACATGAGATTCCCTTCGTTGATGCTGTAGATAGTGCCATCTTCGGGTATGCGCATGTTCTCGTGCGACAAACAAAACTCACCGATGCTGGGCTCGAGCGTAAAGCCGTTTACCCCATGCCCGGTTGTGTACACGAGCATGGTGCTCGAACCGTAGATGACATAACCCGCCGCCACTTGCTCGCTACCCTTTTGTAGGAAGTCGTTCACATTGGCCAAATCGCCCACGCTGCTCTTTCTGCGAAACACACTGAAGATGGTTCCTATAGAAACATTGACGTCGATGTTGGACGAACCATCGAGCGGATCGAACAAGATGACGTATTTCGACTTCTTACAAATTTCCGATTCGAAGGTGAAGTACTTTTCGTTTTCTTCACTGGCAGCGCCGCAGACTTGTCCGCCCCAACGCACCGCATTGAGTAGCGCATTATCGGCAAACACATCCAGCTTCATTTGCGTTTCACCTTGCACATTGGTGCTTTCCATCGCACCGAGAATGTCTTGCAAGCCCGCCTTGTTCACCTTGTGGTTTACAATTTTGGAGGCAATGCCAATGTCGGCCAACAGGCGCGATAAATCTCCCGATGCGTAAGGGAAATCGGCCTGCCGCTCCATAATAAACTCGCTGAGGGTGACGATGCTGCTCATGGCGCGAAGGTAAGGCAATTTATTGAAGGGATTAGGGGTGAGGGGTGAGGGGTGAGGTATTAGGGGTTAGTTGTGCGTGGGGTTCTCCTTCTGATTGTGATTGTGATTCTTGCTCTATGGTGAAATGGCGCCCCTCGACTGCGCTCGGGGACCGAGAGCTTGAAGTACTAATTACAAAGTACGAAGGACGGCAGGCGGTGAGCTTTTTGAAAGTGGCGGGCCTCGACTGCGCTAGGCCACCAGTCCACTCATCTTATAAAATGGCCTCGGCTCCGTTCGGCCGCACGCCCGCGGTGGTCGAGCGAAGCCGAGGGGCAATTTCCTCATTATACATTAACAAATCCGATTTATCTTTACCTCATGAGTATCATTATGATTGAGGCCGATGCGCAAAGCAGTAAAATTCTATCGTCACTTGCCAAACGACTCGGAGGCAAAGTGGTTGGGTTAACTCGTCAGCAATACGAAGATTTTCTATTGGGCGAGCTGATGGAAAAATCAAAGACCAAGCGCACAGTTTCCAGAGCGTCCGTAATGAAAGAGCTACGGAAAAAATGAACGTCGAATTCGACAGTTCGTTTTTGAAGTCATTGCGCAAATTGAAAGAAGTTCAAGTGCGCGAAAGAGTTGAGCAGCTGATTCTATTATTGGAACAAACTCATTCGTTCTCAAAAATCTCCAACGTTAAAAAAATTGCAGGACATCAACGGTATTATCGTATCCGAATCGGCGACTACCGATTGGGTCTGGAAAAAATTAGTTCAGATACTGTTCGATTGATTGTTATTGCGCATCGAAAGGATATCTACGATGTTTTTCCGTGATGATTTACTATTTAACCGCAAGGGGCGCAGAGAAATAATTCTTTGCGTTTTTTGCGCCTATGCGGTAAAATCCAACATCGCATTGCGGAGTCGAGGGCGGTCCCCGAGCGCAGTCGAGGGGGGCAAAAAAAAGGGGCACCCTCAGCGCCCCCTATAATCCTACAATCCTATTATCCTGCAATCCTACTCCAGCACAATGTGCCTCACCGCCACCAACGCACCATTCGCGTCATAGATGCTCATGTAGTACACACCCATAGCACCCCAGGCGTTGATGTCGACGTCGACTTGCTGCGTGTTTACCGCGCCCGAGTATACGGTTGCACCCGCCGCATCGGTTATGATGGTATTGTAACCGTTCATAAGCGCGTAGTTGCCGTAGTCAATCGTGATGTGATCGCTCGCCGGGTTGGGGAATACAGTCACCGTGTTCAACCAACTGGGTTGTCCTTCGAAGCCCGTGAAGGTGATGTCGATGAGGAGCGTATCCGTCACGGTTACATACGTGGTTACCGTGTCGTAGATCGTTTCGTAGGTATAGACGGTATCATAAATCGTAAACGTGCACGCGTCGAGCGTGTAGAGCTCTTGCACTTCTTCGGGGGTGAGGGCGCGGTTGTACACAACGGCATCATCTAAAGAGCCTAGGAAAGGCCAATTATCAAGAGCAGGCCCATTACCTATTCGGAATGACATGCTTGAGCCAACAAGAATGGGGATAGAATCTTGAAAACCGACCTCCTCACCATTAATGTATGCTCGTGAAATGCCATCATTAAAATCAATAGTCCAAGTGGCATGAAGCCACTGATTGCTTGGGATTTGGTTGCTGTGAGAATAGTTCTCTGCTCCAGCATTAAAATTATAATTCATGAAGTATAACTTTTGAAATGCGGTCGCGTAATGAATGCTTAAGTCGAAGTCGTTGTTATAGAAATGCATTAGCCTTTGATTAAAACCTAAATCAGAAGAATTCAACCAAATACTCATAGTTAATCCATCCAAAAATGAAACGTCAAAATTTTCAAGTGATGACACATTAATGATATCATCTACCCCATCAAACCCATACGCACTCTCCGCAATCCCAAACCGATCCTCTGTCAGCGTTGCGCCATTCACCTCGCCGTCATTTCCATTGCCGCTTTCATCGTTGGAGTTGCCGCAGAATGGCCAGTAGCCCACGAGACCTTGCTGGAGGTTGGAGGGTAATGGATTGCACGCAACTGGCGGGCTCACGGGTTCGCCGGCGTAGAGCGTTTGAATTTCTTGTTCTGTAAGGGCGCGGTTATAGATGGCAATGTCGTCGATTTTTCCATGATGCCAGTGACCACCGCCAGATATTTCATCACCACCTATTCTTATATCGGCAAAAGAAGTTTGCATCTGAAATGCTGAACTACTCGTTAGTTGAACACCATCGTCATAGATTTGAAATAAGTCCCCTGAACGCATAACCATAATATTATGCCACAGGGTATCCTCAGTTGATTCAGCATTTAGAAAATGTGATCCTAATGCCCCATTAGTATGAAACGATAAACTCGGGCCGCCGTTTACGACTGCTGTCTTTTGTACCACCCATTTATTAGTCGAGCCAGGACCGTTGGTTTTAATTATAAAATTTCTATTCGGCAATCCATATGACTGAACCTTGTACCATAGAGAAATAGTAAAGTCTCCAGGAAGCAGACGTAAATCGGCATTATCAGGAACTGTTATAACATCATTTATTCCATCAAAGAAATATGCATTACCCGCATCACCATTTCTATCCTCCGTCAACGTCGCCCCATTCAC
>JAIYBR010000023.1 GCA_027488435.1 Flavobacteriales bacterium | reverse complement strand
GCAGAGGCGGAATACCGCACGGTCACCCACCTTTGAATTGTTATATGGGCTTGGCCATTAAGGATAATCAGGATAATCTTATTGGAATGATGGGCCTGGCAAACAAAAGTGTAGGTTATTCAGACGAAGATCGCGATTTTTTAAAGCCCTTTCTTTCTACCTGCGGAACCTTGATAATTGCCATTAAATCGCTGCAGGAGCGCATCGAAATGGAAGAGGTGAATCGACAGATTTATCAGAAATTGCTAAAGGCGCAGTCTATTGCTAAGTTGGGAAGTTGGGAGTTTGATTTGAAAAGCAATGAGTTGCAATGGTCGGAAGAACTCTATGATATTTACGAGATTCCGAGGGATGGAAAAGTGCTCAACTACAAATCCTATCATGATCGATTGCACCCCGATGATATTCAAAGGAATGATGCATTGATGGCAGCGTCTATTCGTGATCGACGAGATTTTACTTTTGAAGAGCGATTGATTTTACCGAATGGCCTGACCAAAGTTGTTCAAGTGAATGGCAGTCCCGTGCTAGATGAAAATCTAGAGGTAATTAGTATTCATGGAACAACTCAGGATATAACAGCCCGTAAGCGACAGGAGGAGGAGGTTCAGCGCTTTTTTAGTCTTGCAGTCGATTTGTTTTGCATCAGTTCGAAAGATGGTTTTTTCCTGCGAAACAGCAGGTCGTTTATTTCGGCATTGGGTTATTCGGATGCCGATTTGTGCGCCGTTCCTTTTATAGAGTTCGTTCATCCGGATGATGTCAGCCGAACGATGGATGAGTTCAATTTTGTATTGCGGGGTGGGACTTCGCGCAATTTTGAGAACCGTTTTCGAAAGGTTTCCGGAGAATATATTGCGCTTAGTTGGACAGCCACATTCGACGAAGAGTCTCAACGCATCTATGCCGCTGCCCAAGATGTAACGGAGAAGAAGGTTATGGAAAGGAACCTACTGGATAGTCGAATTGAAGCGGAAAAGTCGAAAGCAAAGGATGTATTCCTTGCCAACATGAGTCACGAAATTCGAACTCCGCTCAATGCCATTATCGGGTTTAATGATATTCTTAGTCAAACCATCCTCACGGAGGAGCAGCGCAGAAATGTTGAGTTTATCGATAATGCGTCCCGAAAATTAAGCGTCCTGATAAACGATATATTGGATATCTCTAAGCTTGAAAACGGTAAGCTCGACTTGGAGCATTCACCCTTCCGTTTGGAAGCCGCTGCCAAGCAGGTGGTGCAGATGTATGCAGCGAAGGCAAAGTCGAAAGGTGTGAAGTTGTTGTTTAGCTACGATCAAGAGATTCCGGAAGTGTTGGTGGGTGATGAAAATCGGTTATCTCAAATTTTGCTCAACTTGATTTCGAATGCTATCAAGTTCACGGAACATGGTAGTATTGAGCTTCGCATCATGGAATTGAAAAGATCCGATCAAGTTGCGTCTGTTAATTTCCAAATAAAAGATACGGGCATTGGAATAAATAGCGATAAACTGGATTTGATTTTTGAGCGCTTCACGCAGGCAGAGAGTTCCACCACGCGCATTTATGGTGGAACAGGCTTAGGATTAAATATTGTTCGATCGCTCGTTGATTTGCACCAGGGAAGTTTGCATGTTGATAGTGAGCCTGGTGTTGGTTCGACATTCAACTTCACTATTGATTATCCGATAGCATCCGGCAATGAAGTTCAATTGCTCGACGAACCTGTTAGAGGTCATGGTATCGATCGTCTGGCGGATATGTCGATTCTTCTGGTTGAAGACAATGAACACAACCAAATTTTGGCCGAAACATATTTGTTGAAGCAAAAGGCCAAGGTGGATATCGCGGGCAATGGGAAGATTGCGCTTAGCATGCTGAAGGAGCGCAAGTACGACGCGATTTTGATGGACATCCAAATGCCTATCATGGATGGTATTTCGACAACAATGGTGTTGCGCAATGAGATGAAAATAAATACGCCTATCATAGCTTGTTCTGCACATGCCATGATTAGTGAGCGGTTGAAATGCAAAGAAGCCGGAATGAACGAATACATATCAAAGCCTTATTCGGAAGATGGGCTCATTAGTGTGCTGGTAAAATTTAAATCGGCTCAAAAGGATAAGCGCAGCTGGGTGGAGGATGATTTTGGTGCCATCATCGCAGGATTGGAGCAGAAAATTAGCAGCACCTATGCCGATAAGATTGTCAAGATTTTTCGCGAGCGTTTACCCGATGAGATAGCGGCATTGGAGCAATCGATTGAAGAGCGTGATTTTAAGCTGATGGAAGAAAGAGCTCACTATCAGGCCGGCTCCTTGTCGAGTTTGCAATTCAAACAAGGATATCAAATTGCGCACAGCGCCGAGCGTTCGGCCGTTGAGGGAAATGCTGACAAGGCGAATGATGCCGTAGGAAAGCTAATCTCCTATTTAAGGGAATTGAATTCGTTTTTGACGACCTCAGTCAAATAACTCCGGGAGTTGTCCCGTCGATAGATAGTTATTTGTTACTTTCGAATTCCATTTATAATCCATGCGATCATCTCTATCCTTTTGCGCCATCATTCTTGGCTTATTTGCCATTGTTTCGTGCAAGAAAACTCCTGAATACATTGCCAATCCTTATAAATGCGAATGTGGGAATTTAACTTGGCAAGGAGCAGAATATCCTGTGCTTGGTACCACTTATGTCCTGACGGATTCTACCAATGCAAAGTCCCGCCGGTATCACATTACCGCTGATGTTCTTCCTGAAAGTGAAGTCGGTCCACATGGTTTGAGTCTATGGATAGAGTTGGATGATATTGGGAATGGTGGTGGTTTTGTTTACGGTGGCGGTGCCTTCTCTGCATTGGTAGACGAGTATAATCCCAATGATCCAACAGATACATTGAGACAATATGTTCCCATAAGCGGTTCAGTGCAAATTGGAGCAGCCCCAATTACAGGTGGGAGCGAATCGGTTAGTTTCCAGTTAACACTCAATCAACTTGAAAACAATGTTCCCGTTCCGGGAAATAGCAGTTGTTCCGGGAATTTCGTTGTGGGCATTGCTCCTTGGTAACCATTTCCGTGTTTATACGTTGAAAGGTTACCTTATGAAACACGTACTTCATTTAATTGTAAGTTTCGCCCTGCTCAGCGTGATGGCATTTCAGGATGTGCCAACAGAACGCAAGGTAATGCGAAAGCATGCCAATGGAAAAGAGCATGTTGTTCTTTATTTTGACAAGGAGATGGGATACCTTTTGAAGGAGGAGGTATTTTACTCAGATGGTAAGCTCAACTGGTCGGGAAGTTATAAGCGTAACATCGAGCATGGCTTGTGGCAATTCTACCACGCCAATGGGAAGCTTAAAACTTCTGAGACCTATAGTAATGGCAAGGAGAACGGCATTACTACTCACTACTCTGAAAGTGGCAAGAAACTAAGGGAGGAGCACTGGCGCAGCGGAAAGCTCATCAAAGAGTTTCAATTCTGATTAGTCAATTTTCACAACTCGATTTGCGGCAATTACAAAAACCTGTTCACCTTTTTTGGGTTGAATGGTGAGGTTTCCAGTGAATTCGCCAAAGGCGGGCAAAACGCCAATTGTAGGTCCCATCCAAAAACAGGGAAGCCGCAAATGTTGCTGTGCCTGCCCATTCAAGCGCACGGCCGGATGCAGATGTCCGCAAATCGTATAGGTATCTGATGTGGTCACGGTCGGTGGTTCATGCGTGAATAGTATATCCTCTATTCGAAGGTTTTCATGAATCTCAAAGCCAATCTGCTCGTACGCTAAAGAGGATTCTATTTCGTGATTGCCTTTCACCAATAGTCGTTGCAGTTTGGGAAAATGTGCCAGACAATCGTTCAATTCTTCCCACTCCTCATTCACGCTACTGTGAAACAAATCGCCGAGAAAAAGTATCTTCTCGGGTTTATAATGCTCTATGAGTACCACCAGATTCCACAGGTTGGAATCATTTACTCTTTTGGGAATGGGAATTCCGGAATTTCGAAAATGAGCCCCTTTTCCAATGTGAACATCTGCACAAATCAACATGGCGTGTTTTTCCCACCAAGCGGCTTTCAGCGGATTAAGCTCCAGCGTGTGGGAGCGAATATGAAAGGGAAGGGAATTCATGGGCAAAAAAAAATCGCCGTGAGGCGATTTTGTGGGAGCAACAGGATTCGAACCTGTGACCCTCTGCTTGTAAGGCAGATGCTCTGAACCAGCTGAGCTATGCTCCCATTCCGTTCAAACGGGGCGCAAATATACACTGACATTTGAATAGCGCAAATTTTTTTTCTGATGAAGTATTTGCGCCTTGATTTAATCGAAGTCGGGGTAAAGCAAGTAGTGTGAACGCATGGTTTTGTAGGAAGCGAGCCCAGGCTGCCATGTGGCTCTAATTTCATTTTCACTTTTTCCTTTCGGATCAAAATCACTTCCGCCTTTACCACCGCCCATGGGTACACCTGT
>JAIYBR010000194.1 GCA_027488435.1 Flavobacteriales bacterium | reverse complement strand
TTAAAGTAGAAGATCATAACGACCCAACCCATAGCGTTGAGACAAATGTGACGACTTCCGTGGCCAATGACTGGGAAACACTTGTATTCGATTTTTCAAATCAATCGGCCGGCACTGCGCCATTGAATTTCGGCTACATCTATGACAAGGCAACCATCTTCTTCAACTTTGGAGTCAATGGTGCAACTGCAGGTGAAAAGACCTATTATTTTGATGATGTAGAATTTGGAGGAGAAGTCGTTGTTGGCACTGAGTTCAGCGTGACTTTCCAGGTAGATATGCAAAACGTAAGCGGATTTATCACTCCAGAAGTGAATGGAACATTCAATGGCTGGTGCGGTGGATGCTTTCCGCTGTCAGATGCGGATGGCGATGGTATCTGGACAGGAACCGCTGTGATACCTGCAGGCACGCATGAATATAAGTTTGCTCATGATAGCTGGGCAGGACAAGAAAACCTGAGCCCCGATTTGTCATGTGTGATTTCTAATTTCGGATTTACCAATCGCGCTCTTGAAGTGAATAGCAACATTGTGCTACCTGTTGTTTGCTGGGGATCTTGTGGTAATTGTGATGAAACTCCCCAATCACATCAGGTCACTTTCCAGGTCGATATGAATGGCGTTGTAGGTTTCAATACACCGGAAGTAAACGGTACATTCAACAACTGGTGCGGTAACTGCTTCACTATGTCTGACGCGAATAGCGATGGCATTTGGCAAGCAACCACAACCTTACTTGAGGGTAACTATGAGTACAAGTTCAGTTATGATAACTGGTCAGGTTCTGAGCAATTAACTGCCGGTGATCCTTGCACAGTGACGAATGGTGCATTCGTGAATCGCTTGCTAAACATCGAGTCTGATACCACCTTAGCACCGGTGTGTTGGGCGCAGTGTGAACCATGTTCAATGCCTGAGCCTGTAAGTGTGACTTTCACTGTAGACTTGACAGGCGTAGATGCCTCAAGTGTAGAGATTTCAGGTTCGTTCAATAATTACTGCACCGGTTGCCAGCCGATGACCGCCATGGGCGACAACATGTACACGACTACTATCGACGTTATGCCAGGGGTATTGTACTACTGGTTTACCATTAACAACGGAGCAACCGCTGAAAACCTCCAGGAAGGAACCTGCACAGTGTCGCTCGACACTGTTGTGGTTCGAGAGGTTATTGCATCGGAAGACATTAATGTGGACGTTGTTTGTTGGCAAAGCTGTGCGGCTTGTTTGGTAGGTATTTCAGAAACGCTTTCAGAACAAGTTGCCATTATGCCTAACCCGGCACACGAGAGCTTCAACCTTGTGTTTCAGGGAAATTCAAAGGCCACGTACGAGGTGATCGACCAAACCGGAAGAGTCGTTATGATTGGTTCTTTTGGAGATGCAAACCGCGTAAACGTCTCTACGGAAACGCTTCCAGCCGGGATTTATCAGGTGCTGATTTCAAACGACTCAACACGTTTGAATCGCAAATTGATTGTTCAACATTAATCGATATTCAATGAATTGGCCCGCGCATGTGCGGGCCAATTTTTTTTACTACCACTATGAAAATTTCGATTTCTCATTTCACTAAGCTCGCCCTCATCGCAGCTATTGCCACGAGTAACTCGTTTCATGCACAAACTACCTGGCAACTCATATGGTCTGATGAATTTTCCGGAAATGCTCTCAATACTAGCAACTGGTCGTACGAGTTCGGCAACGGAGGCTGGGGTAACAACGAATGGCAGTACTACACAAATTGGCAAGAGAACATTGAGGTAAGCAATGGGAATTTGAAAATTACGGCTCGCCACGAGGGAGTTGGAGCAACCGAATACACCAGCGCACGCATCATTACCAAAGGTCTTTTTGACTTTCAATACGGTAAGATTGAGGCGAGAATGAAGCTGCCGCTTGGCCAAGGCTTGTGGCCTGCCTTCTGGATGCTCGGAGCCAACATCAATGAGGTGAGCTGGCCCGAGTGTGGTGAGATTGATATTATGGAACATGTCAACAATGAGCTCATGACGCATGGCGCAGTTCACTGGTTCAATAACGGCCATTCCTACTTGGGTAACGGCTACAGCGTGGATCCAACTCAGTATCACGTATATGGTGTGATCTGGGACGAGAATCTGATTCGGTGGTTTGTAGATGGAGTCCAATTTTATCAGTTCACCATTCAGGCTCCTAATAACTCAGACGATTCATTTCGGCATCCCATGTTTTTGTTGTTGAATATGGCGATAGGAGGGAACTGGCCGGGATACCCTAATGCCACAACGCCTTTTCCGTCATCGATGCTGGTCGATTATGTGCGCGTTTATCAACCCGCTACGCTCGACATAGCTGAAGGTTCCCTGCGATTTGATGTGAATGTGTATCCGAATCCCACGAATTCATTTGTCGCAGTTGAGAGTAGCTTTCAAGTGGAAGAATGCACGCTGCTCGATATGACGGGTCGCGCCCTGCAATACATCGTCGCTCCGGGACAACAATTCCACATTGATTTGAATGCTGTTGAATCGGGTATATACCTATTGGAGTGCAACACGAATGGCCAAAGGATTACCCGAACAATCGTGGTAGAATAGTAGCTGTTAGACCCTTTTCAAACGTGGGTTGTACTGCTGTCTTATGTGTTGGATTTGCCGCAAGAACTCGAGACTAACTCGCTGCGATTCTGTGGTAATGGCTTCCCAATGATGTTGCAGCTCCTTACTTCCGGGTTTGAATTCGTGATGGTCGATGCGGTAGAGCTGCTCGCCCAGCGAATTACCGGCCGATTGCAACAGTTCATTTAGGAGAGATGATTCTTGAGGTCGATTGACCAACTCATGAAAACCCTGTTCAATGACTTCGTTCATGAGCTCTTGTACGACGTTTGTAGTCGCTTCGCGTGAGTTGACCATGGTTAAGGTTTTTAATGGTTAAACAAGGGGCACATCGCTCACATCACCCTATCGAATCGATTCACTTTTGCTTATACAAGCTCGCCTAAAGTAATCGTTTTTTTTGTATTTCAACATGATGTTGAAATTTAATGACCCGTGCTTGATTTAATTGGGCAGTTGTGGTTTTCATTTGGCGGTTTAAACCATTCTAGATTTATGTACCCAACAATTTATCACGCTTTACTCGATTTGTTTGGCATCGAATGGGGTTGGACTCGTTTATTGAACAGCTTTGGTTTTTTCGTAGCTCTCGCATTTTTAGCGGCCAGTTATACCCTTGGACTCGAGCTTAAAAGAAAAGCGCGCCAGGGCTTGTTCATTCCCACAAAACGCGTCGTTATCAAAGGCGGAAAGCCAGATTGGACGGAAGTATTCACAAGCGCGTTTATGGGTTTTCTAATTGGATGGAAGTTCATTTACCTGGCAATCTATGGCAGCGAGCTTTTTGCTTCGGGTTCAAACCCGCAACGATTCCTTTTTTCATGGGACGGTAGTTGGCTTATCGGCTTCGGTATGATGCTCGTAATGGGCGGCTGGCGATATTGGGAATTCAAGAAGGAGCAACTCCCGGAGCCCTTGCGCGAGGAAATCGATGTATATCCCCATCACTTAACCGGCAATTTCACTTTTGCAGCGGCGGTGTTCGGAATTTTGGGCGCCAAGCTTTTTCATTTGCTTGAGAATCCGCGCGAATTTGTTGAGTTCTTCCAGCACCCTTCGTTCAATAGTTTCATCAGTGGACTTACCGTATATGGTGGGCTTATTCTGGGTTCAATTGGTGTTCTACTCTATGCACGCACCAAGGGCGTGAATGGATGGCATTTGTCTGACGCTGCTGCTCCGGGTTTGATATTGGCCTACGGTATTGGTCGTATTGGATGCCAGGTGAGTGGCGATGGCGACTGGGGAATTGCCAACACCGCTCCCAAACCGGGCTGGCTTTCGTGGTTGCCCGATTGGTTGTGGGCCTACGACTATCCGAATAATGTGAACTACGATGCTAACTATCCCCAATACCTGGGTGAATTGAACGACACGAACGTACTACCGATAACGGATCCTAACGTACCTTGCTTTGATGGCTATTGCACCCATTTGGATCCAATGGTTTTTCCAACGCCTGTTTATGAGACGTTGATGGCTACGGGTATTTTTCTCTTTTTATGGATGATGCGTAAGCGACTTGCCATACCCGGTTTGATGTTCGCTTCCTACCTGATGTTGAATGGCGTTGAACGATTTTTCATCGAGAAGATTCGCGTCAACAACAAGTTCGATCTCTTGGGTATTCAAGCCACGCAGGCAGAAGTGATTGCAGTACTTTTTTTCCTGGTGGGTGCTGCTTTGTTTGTTTATCGGAAACGCACTGCAACGAGCCCGAGCCCGCACTAATTTAGCCGACCTATTGATTATTGTATGAAAGCTTTGCTGCTCAAAGAAATCAGAACCTTTTTAAGCTCCCTCATTGGCTATGTTGTCGTAGCTGTTTTTTTACTGCTCACAGGTTTGTTTCTCTGGATTTTTGATGGTGATTTTAATATCCTGCAAAGCGGTTTTGCATCTATCGAACCCCTCTTTTTCATTTCACCCTGGGTGCTTATGTTCTTGATTCCGGCCGTCACCATGCGTTCGTTTGCTGAGGAGAAGCGCACAGGAACGATAGAGCTGCTCGTCACGAAGCCTATAACCGATACTCAAATTATCGGAGCGAAATACCTGGCCGGTTTTCTTCTGGTGGTTATCGCTATCGTGCCTACGTTGGTCTATTACTTCACGGTCTATTCACTGGGCGATCCCGCGGGTAATATCGATAGCGGCGGAACATGGGGCTCATACATAGGGTTGCTGCTGCTCGCTGCCGGGTATGTGGCTATTGGAATTTTCTCGTCGAGCATTACCAGTAATCAGATTGTCAGTTTTCTCGTTTCTGCCATGCTCTGCTTCTTCATGTACACGGGCTTCTCGTCCATTGCTTCTTTTGAATTGCTGGGGGCTGCCGATAGCTTCATCCTGAATCTGGGCATGCAGGCGCATTACAATTCCTTGAGCCGAGGTTTGATCGACAGCCGCGATGTAGTCTACTTCGTGGCTCTCATTATCATATTCCTGCTTTTGACTAAAACAGTCCTGAGTTCCCGAAAATGGTGAGCTCATTAAACCCCAAGCCTGTGGCAACGTCTAGGTTGTCATGACCGATCGAGAACTGCTGGAAATGATACAGAACCCTGCGAAACGCAACGCAGGTTTTTCCCTGTTTATCCAACAATTTCAGAAGCCGGTATATTACTACATACGACGAATGGTTCTCAGTCATGACGATGCAGACGATTTAACACAGACAGTATTCATCAAGGCTTGGAAGGGGCTCGACGGCTTTCGGGGAGACTCGAAATTGTCGACATGGCTGTATCGCATCGCACACAATGAAAGTGTTTCTTTTTTGCGCAGCTCAAAACGAATGATGGACGTGGATGTAGCTCACATGGAACATGCCCTTGGTGCCGCCTTGCAAGCAGATGTTCTTTTTTCGGGCGATGAAATACAAGCGAAGTTGCAGACCGCCATTGCCTTGCTTCCCGAAAAGCAGAAGTCTGTGTTTCTCATGCGCTATTACGACGAGTTGAAATATGAGGAGATGTCGGAAATAACGGGCACCAGCATCGGAGCCTTGAAGGCTAGCTATCACCATGCTGTTCAGAAAATTGAATCTTTTTTAGCTGAAAAATGAACGAAGAAAAGAAGGATAATACAGAGGGTTTTGACAAGGATGCGCTTAAGCAACTTGATAAGTCGAAGGAGTGCTTTCGCGTTCCGGATGGCTATTTTGAGTCGAGAAGTGCCTTGCTTGAGTCGACTTTGCAACATGAGTTTGAAGTGCCGCCCGATTACTTTGAGGGGCAAGAGAAAGAATTGGAGAAGACGTTACTCGCATCATCGAACCCAAAAGGCATGCGATCAATTCGACTGTGGGCCCCATTGGCTGCTGCTGCGATGATGGCCGGCGTAGCTTATCTGCTGATCGTGAATGATAGTGAAACACCGTCATTTGCTGAGCAACTGGAACAGACTCCTCTTGAGATCGAGGATCTTGAAGAAGTGGAATTCGAAGAAGATGTGTATGAAGAGTTTATTATACTGGATACAATAAATCCTGATACGGTTTCAACGAAAAAAAGCCCTGTTTCAGTTCGAGACTTTAAACCATCCAAAGGTCAGTCCGTCATAAGCTGGGACGATGTTGATGCGGCTGATATTGAAGAGATCATTC
>JAIYBR010000297.1 GCA_027488435.1 Flavobacteriales bacterium | reverse complement strand
GATTAGTGGTCAGCCGTAATTCAGCTACCAATCCACGGATACTCGATGTTGGAACCGGAAGTGGTTGTATAGCCGTTGCCTTGAAAAAGCTAATTCCCGGTGCACACATAACCGCTGTTGATGTAAGCAACGATGCGTTGGCTGTCGCGCAACAAAACTCGACGAATCTGCAAGCGGATGTCGAATTCGTGAACTTCGATATTCTCACATCAAAACCGGATGACCGATTCGATATTATCGTCAGCAATCCTCCATACATTCCCTTGCAAGAGCAGACAACAATGTCTAAGCGAGTGACTGAACACGAACCTCACCTTGCCCTCTTTACCTCCGATGATGACGCTTTGATTTTCTACAGGCGTTTGATGGAGTTGAGCACTGAAATACTCAGCCAGCATGGACAGGTATTTTGCGAGATACATGAAAACATGGCCGACGCACTTTTGCAATTGGCAGAAAACTATTCAATTAGCCATCAATCGATTCTTACTGATTTGCAAGGAAAGAACCGCATGATGTGCTGGAGTATTTAAACTTCTCAACCATGAAGAAACCCCTATTCATTCTTTCCGTTGCACTGACTTTTCTGGCAGCATGCGCTTCAAACCACAAAGAAGTAAAGCCGGCACACGCCATACAAGGATTGGCCAGTCCCATACGACTGCAGCTCGACACGACACGTGTTTACATGACCGACTATTTCCCGGAAACGTCAAAAATCGAATCGATCTCGTGGAATGGTGTGAATTGGAATTCGGACTCAACTGGTTTGGTCATATTGCTTGGATCTGCTCCTTCTCCGGTAAGCAACATGAACATTATCTATGAGGGAGGCTCTTACGATATCCCCGTGTTTGCTACAAACAAGATTAGGCACACCTTTACATACAAACCATCGCGCCCCGATGTTACCACGATTGAAGTTTCCGGATCCATGAACGGCTGGAACAGAAAGGCTTCTCCCCTGATTAAAAATGGTGATTCATGGTCGGTGGAAATGGTCCTGAATCAGGGGCTGTATCAGTACCGCATCTGGGAAGACGAAATCGAAATGATGGACGCATCTAATACCAACACCATTAGCAATGGTATGGGTGGATTCAACAATACGTTTCAGGCCGGAACATCCACTGAAAAGCAACCCATGATGTTTACGGAACATGCGTCACAAACCAGCATCACGTTGGTTGATGCCGATGACTGTGAACACGTTTTTGCGTACCTTGACAATCAGCTTATAGACACTCATAAGGAACCTGGGAAAATTATAATTGATATACCGAAGTCCCACACAGCGAAGGAGCGATCTCACTTGCGCGTATTCGCAGACAATGGCACCACCCGCTACAACGATATTCTAATCCCGTTGAAGAATGGTCAAGTGATAACCAATCCGGCCGAGCTTACACGCAGTGATCTGCGAAATACTATAATGTACTTTGTGATGGTCGATCGATTTGTCGACGGCGACACAAGTAACAATCGCCCCACTGACGACTCTACGATTCACGCCAAGGCCAATAACCTGGGAGGTGACCTGCAGGGTATCACTCAAAAAATCAAAGATGGCTACTTTGAAAAGCTGGGCATCAACACCATCTGGATTTCACCCATCACTACCAATGCCGAGGGTGCTTGGGGATTGTGGGATAAAGGGGTGAAGAGCACATTTTCTGCCTACCACGGATATTGGCCGACAGCATTGCGCAGTATCGATAATCGTTTGGGCAGTAAAGTCGCCATGGATGAATTGCTCGCAACAGCGCATGCCAACAACATGAATGTGATACTGGACTACGTTGCGCACCATGTGCACCAAGAACATCCGCTCTATAAACAGATGCCCGAATGGACTACCCCACTCTATTTACCAGACGGATCTATGAACACTGAGAAATGGGATGAGCACCGACTGACCACCTGGTTCGACACTTTTCTTCCAACGTGGAAGTTTGCTGATCACGCTGTAGTTGAAGCCCTAACAGACACCGCTATGTATTGGGTCGAAAACTATGATCTGGATGGATTCCGCCATGATGCGACTAAGCACATCAACGAAGATTTTTGGCGCACACTAACCAAAAAAGTAAAGGCATATCAAGCACAGCACCCAAATAGAAGTTTATACCAAATCGGAGAAACGTATGGAAATCCGGAATTGATTTCCTCATACATCAGCAGCGGACAAATGGACGCACAGTTCGACTTTAATCTGTATGATGCTGCGGTTGATGCATTTGCTAAACCTGAAACCAATTTTAGCAATCTGGAGCGTGTGCTAGAAGAAAGCATGACCTATTATGGCAGTCACCACCTAATGGGCAACATCACTGGAAACCAAGACAGAGCGCGTTTCATCTCATATGCCGACAGCTCGGTGCAGTTCTCCGAAGACGCTAAGTTGGCCGGATGGACTCGTAATATTCAAAACAGAGACACATCAGGATACCACAACATGGAAATGCTGATGGCGTTTTTGATGACTGCTCCTGGAGTGCCCTGCATTTATTACGGAGATGAAATAGGCATGCCCGGAGGTAACGATCCTGACAATCGCCGCATGATGCACTTCAACGATTGGAACTCGCCACAAGCTAAATTGCATGAAGCCACTCAGAAGCTAGTGAATCTGCGCCGCAGCAACATGGCACTAAGCTATGGTGAAACAGAAATCATTTACAACGAAAACGGCGTGCTGGTAATCGGCAGAAAATATTTCGATAGCGTGGCAATCATCACGCTAAATAAGGGTTTGAGCAGTGAAACACTATCCATTCAATTGCCAACGCACTTGAGCACGACGTCAAAACAATTGCTTCAAAACGAAATTCGCATCAATCAAAACCAAATCGAAATACAACCCTCATCTGCCGGATACAACGTGTTTTACAAGTAAAAACAAATCACGAATGTCGAACAAACCAAACCCCAATCTGCGCTTTGTAACTCGTACCTTGTAATTTGTACTTCGTCCTTAAAAAAACTACTCCCCATCACCCAATTCTTCAGCCTTCTTCAATTCTTCATCAATCATCTCTTCAATTGCCTTTCTCTCTGACTCGTTCAGTTTAGCGTTGAGTTCAGCCTGACGTTTCAAGAAACGGTACATATCGCGTTTATGGATTTCATAGGCGATAAAAACAGTGTACTTACCTTCAGCATTAAAGTATTTCTCTTCGCCAATTTTTCGAATATCGGCTATAGTCGTATTGGTTACTTCTCGAATGAGTGATTGAAACTTATCGTTGATTTCGCTTCCGCTTGCTGTTTCATTCTCATGCAGATATTGATCGGTTACAACTTTCATGCGTGTCTCTACTTGCTGAGCAAGCTCTTTCTTGGCTTGAAGGTCTGCTTTGTTCTTGGCAATATTCTCATCGGAGCTGTCACCCTTGCCCTTTGCACGGAAATAACGAGCCGAACTTTCATATTTATTGCCCGAAAATGGTTCTTTCACCTTCTCTCCCATCAGAGAAGTAGATTTACAGGCTTGCAGTGCAAATAGAAGAACCAACCCCGGCACAAACAGAACATTTTTAAGCGTATTCATCGAATATTAGATTTAATTTGACACAAACTTGGTAAAAAAAATGCCAAATGCGTGCGACCATGCCAAAAGATTCGACTCTCCTTCGTCATGCTACTCCGTCCGACCTCGCTGCCATACTGGATATCTACAACGAGGCAATCGAACGCACAACGGCTATCTATGAATACAATCCTTTTTCCCTCAGCTACATCGAGTCTTGGTGGCAACAACGCCAACATGAGCGTTGGCCTGTAATTGTAATCGAAACTGAAGGGGTAGTGGCCGGCTTTGCAACGTATGGCACCTTCCGAGCACGCGCTGCCTATCGAAGCACCATGGAGCATTCAGTTTACGTTCTTGAATCATACCGCGGTAAAGGTTTCGGCAAACAACTCTTGACTTCCATTATTGATGAAGCAAAACGGAACCAGGTGCATGTTTTAATTGGGGGTATAGATGCCGACAACAAATTGAGTATCGAGTTACATGAGGCCGCAGGATTCAAAATTGCGGGTCATCTGCACCAAGTTGCATTCAAATTCGACCGATGGTTGGATCTTGTATTCATGGAGAAGATCCTGTAGTGTGTGTGCACGTGAGGCTTAATTTAGCGCCCCATGATTTCCGATAAAAAACCTATTCAAGACTTTATCCAACTATTGGATCATCATGGTATTAGGGAAATCATCATCTGTCCTGGCTCCAGAAATGCTCCATTCAGTCTCAGCCTTGCAAACGACGACCGATTTCACGTGCACAGCATTATCGATGAGCGAAGTGCTGCTTTTATCGGCCTCGGCATTGCACAGCAGCTGAATCATCCGGTTGCCATTATTTGCACCAGTGGAACAGCCGCACTCAACTTCGCCCCAGCCTTGGCCGAAGCATATTATCAGCGTGTACCGATGCTCATCGTCACAGCCGACAGGCCTTTTGAATGGATCGACCAGGGTGAAGGCCAAAGCATTCGCCAGCGCGACGTCTATCGCAACTACATCAAAGCCTCCTACGAAATCGCAGAAGAAGCATCGGAAGGGGATTTAGTGTGGTATAACGTGCGCATCATGGATGAGGCCATGCGCCTTGCGAATGAAGGAGTACGCGGACCGGTACACATCAACTTCCCGCTTCGCGAGCCGTTATACAATCTCACTGAAACCAAACCGGAATCTGTG
>JAIYBR010000296.1 GCA_027488435.1 Flavobacteriales bacterium | reverse complement strand
CTTCTGTCGGAATGAACGTTCATGCCAGCAGCATCATTGCCGATCGTTTTACGCACCAGGAGGTCGACTTTGATTTGGCGCACCCAGGGTTTACTATTATTGATCCCATGGGCGATATCAATGCACTCGTCATTCAGAATTTTGACTGGAAGCGCACTTCCCATTTTTTGAAACCCATATTCATAAAGCCCGATTTGCTCACCTTCGATTATTTCTCGGGTGAAAACACCTTTGAAGGATGCGCTGAATGGCGGTTTTTCGAGGTGAAGGATGTTCGCTATCAAAGCTCACAAGTAGAGCATATCGCACTTCTCGACGATGGTTATCATGTCTATCTGCGGCCCGGGGTGCCTGAAGGGAAGCGCGCATACAGCAGTTGGCAAGATTTGAATGGCCACTATCTGGTAAAGAATGATCAAGCGGGCGATGACCATATTGAGTCGGATTATCTGTGGACTCACTTCGTGCTCGTGATGCCCGAAATAAGCGATGCTGCTATTTTTTTAGAGGGGCAATTTAATGCCTATGGAAATCGCGATGAGTTGCTTTATGACCGCGGCCTTAGGGCTTACACCGGCAAAGTTTTGCTCAAACAAGGGTATTACAACTATCGATTTGTGTTGCGCGACCGCTATGTGACCACCGATAATATTCGTGTCACCGAGGGTTCGCACGTGGCCACTGAGAATGACTATCATGTAATCGTGTATATGTTCGATCGTGGGCTCGGTTGCGACCGCATCATAGCTGCAGCGATTCAAGGAAACTAAAAACAGATTTTCGATTGGCTGCTTATGCAATGCATATCTTTAGGCCATGTCTTATCCTCACTTATTTGCACCTCTCAATCTCGGATTTACAACCCTGAAGAATCGGATGATTATGGGGTCTATGCACACCGGCCTGGAAGAGGAAAAGGATGGATTTACGAAGCTCGCCGCTTTTTATGCAGCTCGAGCCAAGGGCGGAGTAGGATTGATCATTACCGGCGGAATTTCTCCGGATGTATTCGGAAAGCTGACACCACGCGCTGCGAAGCTTACGTCCATGTCTGAGGTGAAGAGCCATCGATTAATTACCTCTGCCGTTCATGCCGAGGGTGGAAAGGTGTGCATGCAAATACTGCATTCCGGACGCTATGCCAATCATCCGCTGGCGTTGGCTCCTTCAGCAATCAAATCGGTGATAGGCAGGTTTAGTCCGTGGTCGATGCCTCATTGGCTGGTGAAGCGAACCATTCGAAATTTTGTGCGTGCTGCGCGATTGGCCAAGCAGGCAGGGTACGATGGCGTGGAGGTGATGGGCAGTGAGGGATATTTGATCAACGAGTTTTTGACGAAACACACCAACAAACGCGAGGATCGGTGGGGAAGTAACTTTGAAAACGGAACTTGTTTCGCACTGGAAATTGTGCGCGGAATTCGCGATGCTGTAGGCCCCGACTTCATAATCGTGTACCGTTTGTCGATGTTGGATTTGATCGACAACGGACAATCATGGCCCGAGATTGAATCGCTGGCCAAAGCGCTTCAGGAAAGTGGAGCGAGTATCATCAACACAGGCATTGGTTGGCACGAGTCGCGTATTCCTACCATTGCGCAGATGGTTCCCAGGGGCGCTTTCGAATGGGTGACGCGACGGCTGATGGGCAAATTGACCATTCCTGTTGTAGCAACCAACCGAATCAATAGCCCTGATATGGCCGAGCAGATATTGCAAAATGGAAGTGCTGATATGATTTCGATGGCCAGGCCATTTTTGGCGGATCCTGAATTTTTAAAGAAAGCACAAGCGGGTAGAGCGGAAGAAATCAACACGTGCATTGCATGCAATCAAGCGTGCCTTGATCGCATCTTCCTCCAAAGGACAGCAACCTGCATGGTCAATCCGTTTGCTTGCCGAGAAACGGAGTGGAAGCTGGTTCCTACAACTTCGCCAAAGTCAATAGCAGTTGTGGGTAGTGGACCTGCCGGGTGCGCAGCTGCGCTCACGTTGCTGCAACGCGGGCATCGTGTTACACTCTTTGAACGCCAGGCTCGGATTGGTGGGCAACTTGGTTTGGCTGCGCAGATTGGTGGTAAGTCGGAGTTCAGGGAAACCTTGCGCTACTTCACAGTGCAGTTGAACAAGCATGGAGCTGACATACAATTGAATCGCGAATTTCTACCAAGCGATGCAGAAGCGTTTGATGAAATTATACTCGCCAATGGAGCTGCTCCGCGGGTTTTATCAGTGGAAGGTGCCGAACATCCAATGGTTGCCGGTTATGCAGATGTCTTTTCGGGTAAGCGGAAAATTGGTTCTTCCATCGCAATTATTGGAGCGGGAGGAATTGCTATTGATACCGCCCTGTTTGTGGCGAAGGGAGCAGAAATGCCCACAATCGCTGAGTTCGCTCGCGAATGGGGAATCGACATGAACTATGAAAATCGGGGTGGAATTTCTCCCGCCGGAAAAATTCACTTGAATGAGAAGCGCATCATTATTCTTCAGCGCGGAAACGACAAACTCGGAAAGAGACTTGGAAAAACAACGGCGTGGATTCACCGCATGGAACTTAAAAAGCTGGGAGTAGAAGTGATGAGTAGTGCGGAAATTCGACGTATTCACGACCAAGGAGTCGATGTGATTGTGGATGGTAATCTGTCAACCGTGAACGTGGACCAAGTGATTGTATGCGTGGGTCAGATGGTCGACGACAAACTCTTCATGCAGCTTCGGCAAAACAAAAAGTCTGTACACAGGATCGGAGGGGCTTTGGATGCTCAGGATTTGAATGCTTTCCGAGCAATCGAAGAGGGAACCAAGTTGGCCATGTGTTTATGAACAATGTTGGTAATGAATCGAAGTAGTTGTATCTGTTTTACATCGTTATAGCGTAATTCGACATAGTACATTTGCACCATGAATTCCTCTCGCATCACACCGTATGTTTTGTTGTTGGCCCTTGTCGTGTTGGTGTTTGCGGCTTGTTCCGAAAAACCCAAAGAGGTGCCGCTCACGGGAAGATATTATGCGGGAATCTTGCTTGGCAAGCCATACTCAATTGATGTGGTAGGTGATTCGACAGACTACAGAGCTTCGTTGGATTCCATCTTAGCGATTTACGAGTCCCTGTTCAATGCGCAAGATCCCAACTCTATTATTTCGAAAATCAATGCGCATGCGGATGCTAAAAGTGTTTTCACGTTTGAAGACAGCACGCGTGTTTTCGGATTGTTGTACGACGGGATTCGCGATTTACATCGCTATACCATGCAGTATTATGATCCAACTACTGCACCGTTGAAGCGTGCATGGTTGCTCACCAAGAGCAGAGGTGAGCTTGAGCCGAATATTGATTCGCTTTATGAATTCATCGGGTTTGAACGATCGGCAAAGGGCGATGTGCTCATCGATTTGAACGAACTTACTACAGATGGCTATCGCTACGAAAAATCTGAAATACGTAAGACAGATCCTCGTGTCGAACTCGATTTTTCGACGGTAGCTGCCGCCACCGCTCTCGATGCCATTGGGGCTTTTTTAACGGAAATGGGAGTGGGGCAGTTTCGAATATCGTTTGGCCGAAGTGTTATCAGTGGCGGAAGTTCCATGGTGGATACACTCCAGATAGTACCAATGGGAATCGGTTACGATACAGCCGATCAATATATACGACTAACTGCAGGTGCGTATGCGGTTCGAACGGCACATGACAAACTGGGCATGATTGATCCGACCTATGGTTATCCTGTTAGCAACGAAATGGTGTTGGTCGCCATCGCTGCTCCATCGCTTGTTGAGGCCGAAGTTTTCAGTGAGGCATTTATGATCATGGGTCTCGATCGCGCATCTGATTATTATACTAAGAATGAAGATTCGAAAATTCAATCGTTCATGCTTTATGAAAAAGATGAGCAATTGCAGAGTGCGTCGACAGAGGGATTTGACCGAATCATGCTACAAAACGATTCATTGCCGCAACGATGAGCGTTCGTTTTTATTTGCTGGCCATAGAGTCGAGCTGCGATGAAACATCGGCGGCCGTTTTACTCAACGACAAGGTCCTCAGCAACATCATTGCTACGCAAACGATTCACGAAAAATACGGTGGTGTGGTTCCGGAGCTGGCAAGCCGGGCGCATCAGAAAAACATTGTGCCTGTGGTGCAGCAAGCATTGGCAGAAGCCCTCATCGATGCTTCGGATTTACATGCAATAGCCTATACACAAGGCCCTGGTTTAATGGGGGCGCTACTTGTGGGGACTTCGTTTGCTAAGAGTATGGCTCTTGCGTTGAATGTACCTCTCTTGCCAGTTCATCACATGCGTGCGCACATCATGGCTCATTTTATTCGAACAGAAAGTGAACAGCACATTCCGGAATTTCCCTTTCTGTGTTTGACCGTTAGCGGTGGGCACACTCAACTGGTTTTGGTGCGATCGGCCACCGACATGATGGTAGTCGGAGAAACCATCGACGATGCAGCCGGCGAAGCGCTCGACAAGGCGGCGAAGGTTCTGGGTTTGCCCTATCCGGGTGGTCCGCATATAGATCGTATCGCGAAGCATGGAGATGCCTTGAAGTTCTCATTTACGACTCCCAAGACAGATGGATTTAATTTCAGCTTTAGCGGTCTGAAAACAAATCTTCTCTATTTTCTGAAAGAGAAAAACACACAAGATCCTGAGTTTATCGGTCGTGAGATGGAGCACATTTGCGCGTCCTATCAGCACGTAGTCACCGATTATTTAATGACGAATTTTGAGGCAGCAGCGCTTCATTACGGCGTCAGTCAACTTGCCATTGCCGGTGGCGTATCTGCGAATTCGGTGCTCCGAAAAAAAATGCAAAACCTGTGTGAACGTCGCGGTTGGGACGCGTTCATTCCACCATTCGAATATTGCACCGACAATGCCGCGATGATTGGTATCTGCGGTTATTACCAGTGGAAGGAAGGTCGTGTCGGTAAATGGAGCGATGTTCCGAAGCCTTCGTGGTCGTTACACGATTTCTGAGATGGCACTTATAATTTCATGAATCGGGCAGTCAGATTGTCTGTCGTACTTTTCACAATATAACTTCCTGTTTCCAGATTTCCGATTGGAATGCCCGTCGTGTCATAACTGCCGTGGAGAACTACTTTGCCGGTTATGTCCCATACTTCAAACGAAGTATTGACGCGCATTCCATCTATGAATAATCGATCGACGGCCGGATTCGGATATACCGACATACCTTTTACAGGGTTGTCTTTAACAGCCAAAGGTTCCGTCACTTGAATGTAGAAAACACCGCCTTCACCGTCGTATCCATCTGCTTGAATGTAGTAGGTCGATCCTGGAATGAGTCCGCATGCGCTTAGTTCGGAAGAATACGTGTTGCCTGCACATGGATTCTCCATGTCGTCGTTCGATGCGATGTAGTTCAATGACGTTTCATTGTTGCAATCTTCGGAAGTGCACAGAGCGATCTGGGTATCGATTTCGCTATCGGCAAAACATGTGGTGATGGCAACGCAACCCGATCCCGGAGCTTGGAAAGAAAACCAAACTGTATTGTCGATTGTGCCGTCGCACCATGCATTGAGACAATCGCTTTCAGGATCGTTGTTATCTAGGTTGAATGGCATGTCTTCGTTCTCACTTACGGTTGCATAAGTATTCTCAGCGAAGGTTGGTACATCATTGACATACAAAGTTGTTGCGCTACATAGGTCATCATTATCCGGAAAAGCACAACCACCTAATTCCAACGGGAAGAAGTCGCCCGAATTCCAGTCAACGATATACAATCCGATTTCAGCGCCACCATTGTTGGTAGCAGGATTGAGGAATCCGGTCGCCACAATCGTAAATCCTAATCCGAAATCGGCGAGGAAACCCGCAGGTACACAATACGTAAGTCCGGTTGGTGTGCCATTAGCATCCGTAACAGTCAGGTCGAAGCTCTCATTGGCATACACGTATCCTTCGGTGTTGGCATTTCCGTAAGTTAAACCACCGGCCAATGTCTGAGTAGTTTGTGCGTTTATAAAATTCACAGAAGGTGCATCTGTAGAAGCATGGAAGTATCTCAAGGGAGTAGAACCCGCAGCGCCGGTAAATTGAATGGCGCTGTCGAGCATTACGAGTTGAAGTGGTTGAAAATTCGTGAAGCCTGGTTCTGCAAGTAATCCGGTAAGCGCAAACTCATAGTCGATGGTTGGATTAAGGTTGATTTCTAAACTCGCGAGCGGAGTGCTACCGTCTATGCTTGCGGGATCATGGATGCTCAGTGTATGAGGAATTCCCGCTGAAACGGGTAAATAGGTTGAGCAAGTAAGATAGTTCAGGTTATCGGCAAGTAAAGAGCCATCAAGACGCACGTCGAGCGCAGTAAGCGCCGGGTCGGCACAAACGTTAAACAGATTTACCAAAGAACTGGGCTGCGATTCCTCTACAGAGAGAATAAAGAATCCGGTTTCACCACTCCAGCCGTCGATTTGGATGTAGTAAGTTACACCTGCTTCTAGGGCATCTATGGTAACTCCCGATGAGTATTGGCTACCGGCAGCGCAACCGCCATCGATATCGTCGTTCGCGATGATCGAGGTAAAACTGCTGTAGTCGCTGCAATCTTCCGCTTGCCACAGAGCTAGCTGTGTATCGAGTATAGAACCTTCGTTGCACGTAGTGATGACTACTGCGCCTGCTGCCGGTGCTACAAAGCTGTACCACATGGAGTTTTGCACAGCAAGATCATCGTTGCACCAGGAGCTGACGCAGGAGTTTGCGCCTGCGGCCGCGGGGGGAACGACCTCTTCAGCGTCGGCTGTAGCATCAGTATTGTCACCTTCT
>JAIYBR010000150.1 GCA_027488435.1 Flavobacteriales bacterium | reverse complement strand
CATTGATGGGGCTTCTTTCCATAGCCTGTAAGTAAAGATGCTTATCGATTAACTGCCAGTCGACCATTTTTTTAAGTCGTGCCTTCAAAATCAAATCCAGCCAAATCCGCATGGTGCGCCCGTTACCTTCCATAAACGGATGAGCTATGTTCATCTCGACATATTTGGCAATGATCTCTTCAAAGGTTTCCTCGGGCATGAGTTCAACTTTAGCTAAGGCTTCCGATAAATAGAGAGCAGTTGCGAATCGGAATCCTCCCTTTGAAATGTTATGCGTTCTGATTTTCCCGGCAAAATCATAGAGTCCACTAAAAAGATAGAAGTGAATTTGCTGAAGACCTCTGGTGGTGCCAATTTCTATTGAATTGATATCGCCGGAATCGAATAGTCTAAATGCATTCTCGATACTTTCCTTATCAATGTTTTTCATTTCTTGGCGACGATGATGTGTTTGCAAATCAATATACCGGCGAAAACTTTGAAATCGGATTGAGTAGGGGACTAAAATTATAAGATTGAGCCATAGCAACTTCTCCGTCGTCTGTTATTCCCCAGAAATAGTCGAGGTCGAAGGGTATAATATTCCCAAACTCATCTTCAATCGCTTTGTTGGCTGGTTTGAGGTGAAGACGAATAGCAGTTGTCTTACCCGAATTATCGATCACTTCCAACGTGTAAGCCGACGTCATCATACGCAAACTGTCTGACTGCTGCGGATTGAGTTGAGTATTGAATGACTCGACATGCACTTTCTTGTAAAGTAATAGTTCATTCTTTACAGCAAGTGTATCAAATCGATTTGCTTTTCGCTCGCTGACTCCCTCTGCATTGCAACTCCATAGCTCAAGTGCATTGCCTCCCGCAAATCGCACTTCCCAGCTATCGGCCGGAATCAAGTGGTTGATCATGCGGACTTTACTCACTTCCAAATGCGGGTATTCGAAAATGCCCGTATATCGCCACTCCATTTCATTGGTGAAAAAGCGTGTGGAAAGGAATCCGGTAAAACCTTCCATGTGCATGATGTAGGGTTCTTCACTTCGTCCAATTCCAGGAATTTCGAGCAGCATCACAGTGCCCGTGTGATCGGGAGTAGGGGTACCGACGTACCATATTTTGGCCGGCTCGCTTCCTCCGGTAAATATCTCGACACGCTTAGAAGAGGTAGCCAGTAACTTCAGCATATTCTCTCGCGAAGAATCGCTGACATTTCCTCGTACACGAATTCGATTGAATGTTTTCAATATAAGATTAATCGCATCTTCACGCGCTTTCAATTTGCCATTCAAACTCCAGAGGCGTTCTCCTGGAACACGCTCCAGGGTAGCCATTTTTCCCAGATGGTCGGTAATAACCACCTTGGTAACCTTGGAAGTGTCTTCGATGGCAAAGTCGGCGAGAGGCTCGTCGGCAATGGTGCTGGTGTGCGACTGGAAATAAGCGACACCCGCCGCGATGGCCAGGCCGGCCAATACAAACAATAAAATATAATTCTTCTTCATCGGTTTCGCTTTGGCTTATGAAAGCTTAGAAGTCCAGCGCTTTTTACGCCATATAAATTGAATGATGCCCAATACCATCACAAGCAAGATGGGAACAACGGTATTAATGGCTTTGATCGTATTACCCGAACGGATGATTTTCTCTTCGGCCATTTTGCGCAACTCGATGGTACGGGAACGCACGCTGATGAGCGCCTGATCATCCAATAAATAATTCATGCAGTTCATCAGAAACTCTTTGTTATCGTAGAGCACGCGTCGAAACTGAGGATCGTATCCCAACGCTATCGGCATGGGTTTGCCGTTGCGCATATCCACATCGTTGTAGGCAATATCACCATCGGCAATGACAATCATTTTGGTAGGAAGACTCTTGTCGCGAAAGGCGATGCTCGGATCTTTTTTGATAGCGTCGGGTGTTTGGTCGCGGAAGGCGCTGGGGAATTTCCCTTCGAGGATCATAGCCATGGTGCGCTCCGGGTTGGCTCCGTTTTCGAAGTATTGCTGGTTGAAGGCCAACAGCTGAAGATCAACGCGCACAGGGGCGCGCAGTTCCTTCGAAAGCGGTGAGCTCTTGAGCAATGGAATCTTCACTACATCAGAACTTGCGTTTACACTGTCGAGACTTCCGGCAAACTCCATTTTAATGGGATCCAAATTGGCGGTGATAGGATGTGTATTGGTGGAAGAAAGCAAGAGCGGAGCATAGTAATTGGTGCGGTCGGAGTATGCACGCTGATTGCCCATGGGTCCATTGTCGAGAATGATGGGAGCTCCCTGGAAGTCAATCACGAGGGAGCGATTAAGTCTTACGCCATACTCAAACAACATTTCGTAAACCCCGTTTTCATTGCTCACTGCCATGGTTGTCTCGGAGTTTCGCAAACTATCCATGTTAATTTGCAGCGCGTCAAGCATCCACAACACCTTTCCTCCGTTCATGATGAACTGGTCGATGATGAAGCGGTCTTTATCATCGATGATAGAATCGGGTCCGGCAACTACCAGGGCAGCATAGCGATTGGTTCGCAACGCCATGGCGTCTACTTTATCGCTAAAGGCATTTATCTGTGAGTCAATACGCACAGGTTCTACGTCGTAATTCTCGCGCAACCCGAAAATGAAATCGGCCAAATTGATACCCGGAATTTCGCGATGGCCCGTAAGAATGGCAACGGCCGGTTTGTCTTTGCGGGTAATCTTACGAAGGCCATTGGCAAGTTCATACTCCAGGTTGTTGACTGAAGTGTTCACCATTTGATCAGAAGCTACGGGGATTTCTGTTTTCAGAAACTGTATGGGATATTCGCGGCCTTGGTATTCAACAATGGCGGCAGGCCATATGAGTTTCGATGCTTGTGCTCCATTCTCGGAAAAGGAGATGTTGGAAAAACGCAAGCCTTTTTCATCAAGCGCTTTAAATGTTTCGTTGATGATTTTCTCGTCGCCGCTTTCATACGGATCAATAAATTCATAGTCAATCTGTCCATTGCTATAGTCGACAAATTCATCAAGTCGCTCTTTGATGCTGTTCTCTAGGCGCTTGAATTCAGCGGGAAACTCACCATGCAGGTAGCAGCGAATGAAAAGTGGATCGGGCAAATTGGCTAGCATTTCCTGTGTGGCAGGAGTTAGAGAATGCCGCTTCTCTTCGGTTAGATCGAGCTTGAAAAAATAGAACGATAGCAAGAAGGCAGAAATCAGCACGATGCCTAAGGAGAGGAAAAGCTGAAGTATGTCGGAGCGTTTTCTTTTCATGAAATGGTAGCCCGAATTCGGGTGCCCAAATTTCGTCAAAGACGTGCTCGAATCAATACACAAAGATTGTTGACTTATACAGACGCATTGTTCGATAGATGCGTCAAATACTCCGATGTTCGAGGTCCTTTGTTCATCACAATGTCAATGGCAGAAAGTCCACTAATAAACGGGTGTCGATCGCTGAAAACCTGCGGATAGGAGGGGAGTGCCGGCCATAGTTGGCTTGGCTCCCACAAATAAGTATTGTCGCCTTCGCAATATTCCCAAGGCTCATCGACGATGTTTACCTGCAACGGCAACCCACAGATCTTCACCCATTCCAGCGCATGCATATTCAAATCCAGCAGAAACGGGTGTGGCTTTTCAAGGCACGCTTCCAGCTTGTCGAAGTAATGCTCGAAATAGGCAGCTCTTCCATAGGATGAGCGCAAGGTGCTGATGTGCTGTTTGCGCCAGGAAGTGCCTGCAATGCGTATGTCTTTGAAAGCTGTCTTGATTCCCTTTTGGCCTTCGACCGGGACCGTCAAGCTCAGTTTGCCGTTTACCCCAAGAATGTCATAGCGATTGCGGAAGCTTTGCTTGAGGTAGGTTTCGTTTGGATTGATATGGACCGTATCCTGGGCCATGGCCAGCCAATGAGCAGATGGAAAGAGGCACAACGGCATGGAAGAAATAGACGCCATGGTATTGTCAGTCATTATCTGTTTTCAGAATAAACCAATAGTAGTAGCCATAAGCTAAAAAGATAACACCTACAAGCATTGGTATGATGAAAAATAGAGGCGAGCGTTGCATGTTTTCCGGTCGATTAAGTTCCTGGCCGTAGTTGTAAATAGGAACGATAATCACACTAAGGAAAAGTAACATGAAGATGATGTTGTAAACCAGGTTTACGCCTTTCCAGATTTTACGTGCTATGGGATTTCCTTTTGCGTCATAACGAACGGCCTCCATGGCTGTTCGTGTGCGGGCTTTACGCTGTTGGTGTTCCACCCATAGTTTATAGATCATTTCGCGACGCTGCAATTCGGCCTGCGAGATTTTCTCAGCATTCAACAATGCATCGTAATTGTGTCGTTGGGTGTGGTCTATCAAAAACGAATAGGCCTGCTGACATTCCATGAAGCGTTCGTGCGCCTCAGGGTCAGGGTTTACATCCGGGTGGAGTTCTTTTGCTTTCGAACGAAAAGCACTGCGAATTTGTTCTTCACTTGCGTCGGCTTCTATCCCTAATATGCGATAGTAGTTTTTCATTTAGCCACCCACTTCACCACGCATATATAATTCTATGACTCCGATGAGAATGCGTAAGCCGAGCAATACGCCGAGAATCGCGCTCACTACCATGCGAATTCGAGCTTGTTTTATAGGGAAACGATCAAATTGCACAATGATGTCGACGACCACCGATGCCACAGCCAGGAATTCGATGAAGGTGATAAGCTTCCAGTGTTTGGATACTTCTAGGTAGAACACTTCGGGAAACCCCAGGAACTTCCCCGACCAGTAGAGTGCATTATAAACGATCAGCAGAGCGTAGGTTACAAGTATAACGGGCGATTGCGATGCCTTGTTCTCATTCATGGGTGCAAGATATCAATACATTCCGGGTAAACGCTCCTTCGAGGCTTCCTGCAATTTTGAGCGGTTAATATGCGGGACGCGTTCGGAAAAGGCAGTTACATGTTCATCGTTGATGTCGAGATGCGCCACCAGGCGAATTTTATCATTGCCAAACGTGAAGCACTGAATTCCTTCCTTAGCGAGGGCTGCCATCACCGACCCCGAAGGTATTCCATCGGCCATTTCGGCTATCACAATATTGGTGTCGATAGGCATGATGCTTTTCACCCAATCGAGACTTTCCAATGCTCTGCCCATTGCTTGCGCTCTGGCGTGATCATCGGCCAGTCGTGCTATATTGTTTCGCAGAGCGTATAATCCTGCAGCCGCAATAAAGCCCGCCTGACGCATACCTCCGCCCATCGATTTTCTGCGGCGGTGAGCATGGTAAATGAAATCTTTCGAACCGAGCAACAAACTTCCTACCGGCGCACCAAGACCTTTGCTCAAGCAAATCGAAATCGTATCGAAGATGCCACCGAACACTTTCGGGTCAAGGTCCTGAGCTACCACTGCATTGAACAATCGCGCGCCATCGCAATGAAGTTTCAGGCCTTTGGCCGAGCAAACCTCGCGAATGGCGTTAAGTTCATCGATATCATAGAGAGCACCTCCTCCTTTATTCATGGTGTTTTCAAGGGAAACCAGTGTGGTGCTAGGGTAGTGGGCGTCGTCTGCGTTGATGTTGGCGAGCACTTGAGCTGCCGTGATACGTCCGCGGTCGCCTTCGAGCAGTCGCATGCTTACGCCCGAGTTTTGCGCAACACCGCCTCCTTCGTAAAGGTAGATGTGCGAAATATTGGAGCAGATCACCTCGTCGCCCGGACGTGTATGCACGTTGATGGCAATCTGGTTGGTCTGCGTGCCACTGCTGCAATAGAGGGCTGCTTCCATACCGAACAGGTCGGCAGCAAAAGCTTGCAATTCGTTTACGGTAGGGTCTTCGCCAAAAACGTCATCGCCCACAAGGGCGCGTGTCATGGCATCGAGCATTGCTGCTGTTGGTCGCGTAACGGTATCGCTGCGGAGGTCGATTGTCATGCAGCAAATGTAAGAGCGAAGGGTGAAAGGTAAAGGGGTAAGGGGTAAAGTATGAGGTAGCTAAGCACGCCGTTTTTTTGCGAGGAATAGCTATTCTCTTCTGCGAGAAAATTCTCGGGCAATACCACTTCTGATAAAACAACGAATGCAACAGAGCAATTTAAAGCTCGAGCATATCCACGATGCGAACGAGATCATCGTCGGTAGCAAATGGAATTTCCAATTTGCCTATGCCATGTTCATTGCGCGAGAGTTTGGCCTTTTTTCCAAACTTCAATCGTAAATCGGCTTGCATTTTCTGGAACTCGAGTGGCAGAAGAATTTGCTCTGTCTTGAACAAGCGAGGCACATCGTCTTCTTTTGCCAGCTCTTCCACCTTTCGAACGCTCAAGTCCTTCTCTAGGATGAGCTTATAGATTTTGAGTTGCTTGGCTTCCGGCTCGCAATTGATAAGTGCGCGCGCGTGTCCCATAGATATTCGCTTCTCGATGATGCCAATTTGAATCTCGGGTGGAAGCTTTAGCAGACGAACGTAGTTGGTTACAGTGGTTCGATCTTTACCTACACGCTCAGCCAACTTTTCGGTTGTGAGGCTGCACTCATGCATCAATCGCTTGTAGCTGATAGCTACCTCGATGGCGTTGAGATTTTCGCGCTGAATATTTTCTACCAGAGCGAGCTCAAGCATGTTCTGATCATTGGCAGTGCGCACATACACGGGCACTTCCTCGAGCCCGGCCATTTGCGAAGCTCTAAAACGACGCTCGCCACTGATAATCTGAAACTTCTGAGCAGAGACTTTTCGAACGGTGATTGGCTGAATCAAGCCAAGCTCTTTGATGCTCTGTGAAAGCTCACGCAGAGCCGTCGGGTCGAATTCCTGACGAGGCTGAAAAGGATTGGCTTCTATTTGTGAAATGCGTAGCACCGAAATTGGGCCTGCGACATTTCCTACTTCCGGTGTTGGAGCTACTTCAGGTATATCTAAAACGGCAGTTTGGTCAGCGCTTTTAACGTTTTTCGATGCATTTTCGAGCAAGGCACTCAAGCCTCTGCCTAAGGCGGGTTTCTTAGCCATTTTCCAAATTGATAAATTTCTCCTCGTTACTCATGTTCGTCATGGAGTTCTTTTGCAGAACCTCACGGGCCAGATTCAGATAGTTAACCGAGCCTTTGCAACTTGCATCGTGCATCAAGATGGTTTGGCCAAAACTTGGAGCCTCACCAAGGGTTGTATTGCGATGGATAATAGTGTCAAACACCATTTCCTGGAAGTGCATTTTTACTTCTTCCACCACCTGATTGCTCAGGCGTAGGCGTGAGTCATACATGGTCAGAAGGATGCCTTCAATTGTAAGGTCCGTATTTAGTTTTTGCTGAACTATCTTCACGGTATTCAGCAATTTGCCCAAACCTTCCAATGCAAAATACTCGCATTGAACAGGAATAATTACTGAGTCGCTCGCAGTGAGCGCATTCACTGTCACCAAACCAAGCGATGGCGAACAGTCAATGATGATAAAGTCGTACTCATCGCGCAGTTTATTCAGCGCGTTTCGCATCATGTACTCGCGGTTAGTAGCGTTGATCAATTCGATTTCTGCACCAACGAGATCGATATGCGCCGGTATGAGGAATAAGTTCGGATTATCTGTTCCCAGAACGAGATCTTTGGGATGGATATCATTAACCAGGCATTCATAGATGCCCGCTTTGATGTTTTTAGGGTCTACACCAACGCCACTTGTGGCGTTTGCCTGCGGATCAGCATCTACCAGAAGCGTCTTGTATTCAAGAACACCTAAAGCAGCTGCCAGGTTGATGGCGGTGGTTGTTTTTCCTACGCCACCCTTTTGGTTGGCAATGGTAATAATTTTACCCATGTTGTATTTTTTAATTGCTGTAAAGACATGTCCCAAAAACGAAATGTATTCATCGTGGAACGCAACGAAAGTATAGTGGAACAAAGCGTTTCACGGATTTCTTCTCGGCAAAGTTGTGCACACACCAATTGTGAGTTGAGTGTTGATAAGTGAATTAGCTCTATTGAATACTAGAACGTTGAGTCGATGACCCACTCTGGGTTTAGGTAGTCAAACCTCATCTTCCTGTTGAAAACAGGTCTGGAGAATGTTACACTCGCTTCGCCCTAAAATGGAGACCGAATCAAATGCCCTGACGCACCAGTTGCTCCGATATGAGGGCGACGTGTTCCTTCAGTTGACTTGCATAGAGCTCGTTGATTAAGAGGCCGTTTGAGTCGAATGCCTTTGAGATACCTGAAAGCTTCGGCTTGTGGTAATGAACATGCATTTTCAGATAATGCAGCACACCGGTTAAATGATCCTGACCTCTCATATTACCTGCCTGACCGTCGGAAAGGCCTACCATACTGGAGAACTTATCTTTAAATTCTCGGGCCGGTGAAGCATCGAGAAACATTTTCAAAACCCCCGGATAAGATCCATTGTATTCAGGAATAACAAACAAAAGATGGTGTGCATTCGCGATTTTCGAAGCAAATAATTCGAGGAAATCCGGTGAACGCTGGTCATACATGGTTGGCTGAAAGAAATCAGACGGTAGCAGCCTCAAATCAAGCAACTGGGCACTTAACCCTTGTTGATTCATTGACTGATGTAAGTAATGGGCAACTCGCGAGGTAGCGCTTTCGTTTCTGTTCGTGGAAATAACAATAGTAATCACGCTTGTGTAACAAATAGAGCAGGCATTTGTTCAATTGTCTTTCAGGATGGTAAGACCAATTTCAATCTTCGAAAATCATGAGAGAAAGACTATGCTGATATAAATCAGAAACTCCCGTTTGGGCATCGACGTATTCAGATACCAAAGAATAATAATATGAATCGTTGGTTACTAGTCGCTCTTGCAATGGCAAATTTAAGTTTTTCGTTGAAGGCACAATTAGAAAGAGCAAACCCCAATTTTGAATGCAGTATACGGGATGAAAGGGGCACCTTATGGCTCGGGACAAAAGGTGCCGGGTTATGGCGAATTCAAGGTAGCACGGTAGAATTTTACTCGATGTTAGGTCAACAATCTGCGTCCGACATTTACTCGATGACGCTCGACAGGCAAGGGCATTTGTGGCTGACCACGGATAGAGGACTTCTGGAGTTCGACTATGAACAGTGGATTCCCCGAAACCTGAGAAAGGAAGGTGCCGAGACTGCAGCAAGCATGTCATATGCTGCGCAAACCAACCACATAGCGGTAGGCATTTCTGTTAACTATATGGATCAGGCACTTCTTGCGTTGGAACATAAAAAAGCCGGAAATCGATCGTTGGGTTATTTCGATGGCAATCAATTCATCGAATTAATGAGCGATTTTAAGGTGGATTTCATTTTCGAAGATCTCGATGCTGTGATTTGGATGGGCAATGGAGGCTATAAAATGGAAAACGGAAAGTTAAAATCTGCACTGAAGCTACCCTTTGGAATGATCACAAGCGCCATTCAGGATGCAACAGGTGACGTATGGCTTGGAATCGATGGCCCAGGAGTTTATCGATACGATGGAAAGGAATTGAGATATTACGGAGAAGATCACGGCTTTGATGGGTTGAGTGTTCAATGCATCCATCAGGATATTAATGGCCGAATTTGGATGGCTACCAAAAATGTCAAAAACGAACTCGATCAAGGTGTTTCCTATTTCGAAGCAGGGCTTTTTCATCATCTTCAAGATGCTTCCGATTGTCCGGTTACATCAGTAAAAACAATGGCTTCTGATAAGAAGGGAAACGTCTGGTTTGCCGGCGATAACGGAGCTTTGGTTAAGTTTAATGGAAGAAGCTTCTCTCGTTATTCCTTAGACCAGTTACAAATAAATTGATCTCGATATTTACATTCGCGCCATGAACCATCCAACCCTTTATGCTGCTGCGCCTAATTATTATATTTATTATTATAATTTAATTGAGAGCAATGATCTCAATCTCGAGTTAAAGAAGAATAAAGAAGAGGTTGTGACATTCATGGAGTCAATTCAAGAAAACCGCTTTGATTTTGCGTATGCGGAAGGGAAGTGGACCGCATCGCAGGTGTTTAGACATATTATCGAGACAGAGCGCATCTTTGCTTATCGCGCATTGAGATTTTCCAGATTTGACGAAACCCCATTGTCGGGTTTTAATGAAAATGACTTCATCGAAAAATTAAGCTCAACAGCTTTCCCGAAGCAGAAACTTATTCAAGAGTTCAAAACGGTTCGCGATTCCACTATCAGTTTGTTTGAAACCATGACTCCTGAAATGCTCTCCTTTATGGGAAACGCCAATGGCCTTTCTGTAAGCGCCGAAATGCTTGGATTTATGATTGTTGGTCACACGGTTCATCACATGGATGTTATAGAGAACCGATATTTGGTTTAACAGAATTATATTGAGCTTACTCCTTATTTCTTAGTAGTCCTCCTGATATTTTTCACTCCGGTATTATGACCAATAAAAAAGCCCACGAAATCTTCGTGGGCTTGTTTAATATAGGATGTTGAATATCTTAAACTCTCTCAACAACGATTGCGCTGGCACCGCCGCCACCGTTGCAAATGCCGGCACCGCCGATTTTCGCATTGTGCTGCGACAATACATGAAGGAGTGTAACTACGATTCTTGCTCCTGAACATCCGAGCGGGTGTCCAAGGGAAACGGCACCGCCGTTCACATTTACCTTCGAAGCATCAAGACCCATTTTCTGTGTGTTTACTATGCCCACCACTGAGAATGCTTCATTCAGTTCCACAAACTCCAGATCGCTCATGGTTAATCCGGCCTTTGAAACGGCGCGTGGCAAAGCGAGCGATGGAGTAGTAGTGAACCATTCCGGAGCTTGCTCTGCATCGGCATAACTGCGAATTTTCGCCAATGGCTTTAAGCCCAGTGCTTCCATTTTTTCCTTGCTCATCAAAACAAGTGCTGCGGCCCCATCATTCATCGTGCTGGCATTAGCCGCTGTAACGGTTCCTTCTTTCGAAAAAGCCGGACGCAAAGCCGCAACCTTTTCAAAGTTTACGTTCTTGTATTCTTCATCTTCTGAAATCGTCACCACATCACCTTTTCTTCCTGTTAATTGGAGAGGAACGATTTCTTCAGAAAACTTACCGGCTGCCCATGCCGCAGCTGAGCGCTTATAACTCTCAATTGCAAAGGAATCCTGTTCTTCTCGTGTGATGTTGCATTCCTTGGCGCACATATCGGCGGCAACACCCATTGCATAATTGTGATACACATCGGTAAGTCCGTCTTTCGACAAGCCGTCTATCATACTCACGTTGCCGTATTTGTTACCCCAACGCATGTTCTCGGAGTAGAACGGAACCTG
>JAIYBR010000260.1 GCA_027488435.1 Flavobacteriales bacterium | reverse complement strand
CAATAGTCAATCCTGTTCCTACCGTAAATGCAGGTAATGATCAAACCATTTGTAGCACATCGAGTGCAAATCTTTCAGCTTTAGGAAGTGGTGGATCCGGTTCGCTGAGTTATAATTGGAGTCCAACAACCAATCTAAGCGGTGCATCCAATTCAAACCCTGTCTCAGCAGCTCCCGATGCTACAACTGACTACACCGTCACAGTAACAGACTCTAACGGCTGCACAGATACTGATGATGTAACAATTAATGTCAACCCAGCTGCTGAAGCGGCAGTTCCCGATTACAATACATGTATTGGAATTCCTGTAAATGTCAATGCAACAGCAAGCGGTGACGGTTTTTGGGTTGCCACACCCAGCGGTGCCGGAGCATTTTTGGACCCGAATGATAATACTACAGAATACACACCGCTGAACACAACTACACAGCCTGTCGTTATTACATGGACTACAAATGACCCGGATGGCGATGGAGTAAATAACCCTTGCCCATCTGTGAATGATTCAGGAACAATTACTATCATCCCGCCGCCGCAAGCATCATTTTCAGATGACTTCGAAGTATGCAGTAATGGTACTGTAGCTGTTAGCGTTAATACGAATACTGCAGGGAGCTGGACAGCAAATCCAACTAACCTGGGAACTATTGCGAATAGCAGTAATTCGAACACCACATTTACGGCATTTGCAAATGTTACCGGTCAAGTAAACCTTACATGGACTACGGTAGATCCTGGACAACCCTGCAGCGCTGTTAGTGTCAATACCACATTAACTATATTTCCTGCAGCCACGGCCGATGCCGGTGGCCCTTACGAAACATGCGGAACGGATAGTGTTGATATAGAAGCTGTCGCTAGTGGGCCGGGAAGTTGGTCTGTTTTACCAATAGATGCTGGATTATTTGTAAATCCTACTTCGGCTTCTACATCATTTATTCCGGCTAGCGAGTCAGCTGCAACTATTACTCTTAAATGGACTACATCAGATCCTGACAACGTAGTCGGAGCTAGTAACGGACCATGTGGCCCGGTTGAAAGCACCGCAGTTTTGCAAGTGTTTGCCCCCCCCACAGCCACTGTTCCCAATTACCCAGCATGCGAAGGAGTAGCCATTCCTATACAAGCTACTTCAACACCTCCCACTGGAAATTGGTCATCCATCGGGGGCGGATCGTTTTCTCCAATTGCTGCCAATACACAGTCCATCTCATTCACTCCCCCCCTCAATGTAGATTCTGTTCAGGTGGTGTGGACAACGACTGATCCCGTGGGGGCTTGCGATGCAACGAGCGATACAGCAGTTGTTACGATTAATTCTGCGGTAGAAGGAAGCTTTTTGCCATTCGATTATGAGACCTGCGGAACGCTGCCTGCCGACGCAGGTGTAAGTTCAAACATTTCGGGTACATGGAGCACAAGTGCAGCTAATCAGGGTTCATTTAACCCGGCCAATGCAAACATCACTAGCTTCACTCCTTTGTTGGGGACAGATCAATCCATCATGCTCATTTGGACCTCCGCTGATCCCGATGGAGTAGGGGGAGGTTGTCCGCCGCTGGTGTTGAATACAGTTCTGCAGGTTTTTGGCCCTGCTACTGCCCAAATTACATCACTTGCGAGTGTTTGCGATAACGACAGTCTTCTACTAACCGTTTCGACAAATGCCACTTCAGGTATTTGGTCAACCCAAGAAGGCACCGGTATTATTACCGACGCAGATGAAATTTCAACCGTTTATGTCCCTTCCGCAACAGATTATATGCTCCCTTCGCTTGAGTTCTTTTTCATTGTTCCGGACCCGGATGGCAGTGGCCCGTGTGAAGGTGTAAGTGATAGCATTGAGGTTCTTGTTAACCAAGCACCCATAGCCAATGCCGGCGAAAATGACACGCTGTGCAGTGGTTCCACTTTACCGATATTGGTGGGTTTGCCTGCCGGAGGTGTATGGAGTGGTAATGCTCAGCCCAACGGACAGTTTCAGCCAACACCGGTGAATGCTACAGGTGCGTTTGAGAGTTACTACACATACGAGGATAGTGAAGGATGTGTGGATGTTGATACCGTGCAGGTGAATGTATATCCTACTGCTACGGCAGATGCGGGTGGGCCATACCCCATTTGCGGTGCTAATGAAGTTCAATTAAATGCTCAAACCAATGGACTTGGAGGTTGGACAACAAATGGCTCTGGAGGGTTTTCATCTCTCATAAGTTTAAATGCAATCTACACGCCTTTACAAGGTGAGATTGACACAATTGAGGTATACTGGACGACAATCGATCCGGATGGCACGAGTGGTCCTTGCCAAGCAGCAATTGACACAGCCGAAATAATCATATATGCACCTGCAACAGCGGATTCCACTGTGTCAATCACGATTTGCAGTAGTGATACAGCTGAACTATCAGTAAATTCCATTCCGAGTACAGGTTATTGGTCAGGTGGCAATGGTACCTTTTTAAGCCCCAATTCACCCATCACAGAATATGTCCCGAGTCTTTCCGATCTCGGAACAATTAGGATTTACTGGACCACAAGCGATCCCGATGATATCGGTGGTGTTGATGGACCTTGTGAGCCGCTTATTGTATCTCAACTAGTCAACGTACTCGATGCAGCAATTGCCGACGCAGGCCCTGATACAGTTAGTTGCGGGATCGATTCCGTATTACTTAACGGATATGCGAATGGCAACGGAGAATGGTCTGGTGGGCAGGGCACATTCCAAGATGCATCGCAAACAGACACTTACTATTATCCCGATTCTGCCGAGTTCGGTCAAATCGTTGAGTTAATATGGACAACGTTTGATCCGGATGGTGACGAACCCTGCCAAGGGGATATTGATACGATGCTTTTGCAGATCAATGCACCTGCAATGGCTGAACCGACAACGCCAAAGACGATTTGTAGCAGTGATACGGCAAATTTGGTTGTGGAATCAACTCCAAGTAATGGATTATGGTCAGGAGGTAATGGTATCTTTTTGAGTCCGAATTCACCCATCACAGAATATGTCCCGAGTCTTTCCGACGTAGGAACAATAACGCTTTTTTGGACCACTAGTGACCCCGATGATGTTGCTGGTGTTGATGGACCATGTGAGCCGCTGGCTGTACCACAAATTGTAAATGTGCTGGATGCCGCAATTGCCGACGCAGGCCCTGATATAGTTAGTTGCGGGATCGATTCCGTATTATTGGACGGATTTGCGAATGGCGGTGGCGAATGGTCTGGTGGGCAGGGAACATTCCAGGATGCATCACAAACAGACACCTACTATTATCCCGATTCTGCCGAGTTCGGTCAAATCGTTGAGTTAATTTGGACGACGTTCGATCCGGATGATGCAGGCCCCTGCGCTGGTGACATCGATACGATGCTATTACAGATCAATGCACCTGCAATGGCTGAACCGACAACGCCAAAGACGATTTGTAGCAGTGATACGGCAAATTTGGTTATAGTGTCAACTCCAACTACCGGCATATGGTCAGGAGGTAAT
>JAIYBR010000087.1 GCA_027488435.1 Flavobacteriales bacterium | reverse complement strand
TCAATCACCTTCAAAGGCTTATTTCCGGGTGAGCCTCTGTTGAAGGGTAAGATGGTCATCCGCTCATCTGATTGGGCTGTTACTTCGGTGACGTATGGAATGCCACGAAATTGCATGAAGTTTTTCAACGATTTGAAAGTTACCACAAATTTCGAATTTGATTCAGCCGCGCTGGCTCAGCCGACCAGCCTAGAATTGGTTTATGTAATCGAGGAGGGCTTAAAGCGATATTACGGGAACATTTATCGCGAGAGTGAAACATGGAGCGTCGAAGTCAACGATTTTAAGTTTACCGAGGAGGTACGTAAATACAATACAAAAGCATTCGATCGCGACTCATTATTTTGGCAATCCGCGCGCGTGAGGGAGCTCGACCCGTTGGAAATTTCTTATGTGAAAGCGTGCGACAGTCTTCAAACACTTTATGCAAGCGATGAATATTATAATGAGACTGATTCAACCTACAATGCTTTGCGCTGGATTGATTTTTTACTTTATGGAATCGGATATCGCAATCGAGCAAAGGATTATTCTTTCTATATAAATCCGCTCACCATGCAGGTCAATCCGTTTGGAATTGGTGGATATCGACATGGAATTGGGGGGACTTACAAGAAGGAGTTTGAGAACGCTTATACGCTGGAAGTGGAAGGCGAAGCCGATTATGGTTTTCGAAATAACGACCTGCGTGGCAAAGGAGGTGTGGGCCTCACCTATGTGCCGTTGAAATTCGTTCGAACGTTCGTGCGATTTGGTGACTATTACGATATGGTCAACAACTATGCTTCTCTTAGCTCTATGTTTAGTCGAAGCAACTATGTGCGCACACAAACTTGGAGCGTTGCTCAACGCGTGGAGTTGGTGAATGGACTGTTTGCTGAATTAACGTTTGATTTTTCCGATCAAAAGCCTATCATAAATCTAATTTCCGATCGCTGGTCGCAGCAAGTGTTCGGAGACGTAAATACTCCTCTCGATTTTCAGCGATACATTAAAGCTGAGTTTAAGTTGGAAATGAAATACCGACACAAACAGAAATTCATTATCAAGAAGGGACGCAAGATTTTACTCGGATCAGTTTATCCGGATCTCAAGTTGGTGTACCGTAAAGGTGTCCCGGGATTACTGAAGAGCGAAGTCGATTTTGATTACATAGAGATTGGATTGAAGCATTTTAAAACCATTGGCCGCTTGGGAGATATGGATTGGTCGGTCTTGGCCGGTTCTTTCGTGAACAAGACGAACTTACGTTTGCTGGAGCATCGTTACTTCAGGGGTTCTGATCTTTTCTTTTTTTCAGATCCACTGAATTCTTTTCAATTATTAGGTCCAACACTATCTACACCCAACGCCTTTTTCCGTGCAAACTACTTTCATCATTTCAATGGTATCTTACTCAACAAGGTGCCACTTTTACATCGACTGAAAATAACAGAAGCTGCGGGTGCCGCCATGCTTTCCATACCTGACGAAAATTTTCATCACGTAGAATTCTACGCCGGGCTTGAACGTGTTTTTCGGATTCGAAAGGAATTGTTCCGATTCGGTATTTACGCCGCTACAGCCGATAGCAACTGGGAAAACGCCAAGTTCGATTTCAAGATTGGTGTGAATTTCTATAATTCGTTCACCAAGAAATGGCAGTATTAGAAGGGCGAGGGGCGATGTGAGAATTTTAATTATTAGGCTTGTTGGGACGAACTGCTGCGCATCCACTATCTGAGCCTCTTTCGCGAGACGCTGTTAAATCACCTATTTGAGCTCGAAATCACGAAAATCAAATCCCGGCGATACTTGGCAGCCAACGAGACAGAATTCACTTTCTGCAGATGGGCGAGCTCCAAACCATCGACCGGCTTTCACTACATGCTGAAGTTTGCAACCGTCATGGATGGGTTTACCTAGTCGAGTAATGATTTCATTTCCGGCCTCATCAATTTCGATAATCTCCAAAATGCCGCCATCGTGATGATACCATAGTTCATCGCTTTTAATGCGATGCAGTGCCGATATATCTCCCGATTCTAGCAAAAAGAAAATGGACGTGCATATGTTGCGCGGACCGTCAAATCCTTGCACGTTGACTTCTATATCGCTGCGATAAACCTCTGCATAATGTCCACCCTCCGGATGGGGTTGGAGTCGAAGGTGATTCTTATAATATGCGGCAGTATTCATTTCTTGATTACGATTTATCTTCTTGCTTCGCTAGTTCCTGCAGTATCGTGTTGACGTCGCCCTCTGTTTCGCGCAGTGTCTTCTTGCAAAGTTGAATGAGTTCCGAAGCGCGTTTTACTTTTAGTGCAAGTACGTCGACGGTCGTTTCTCCTTTCTCTATTTCAGCTACTATATCTTGCAGCTCTTGAAATGCTTCTGTATAGGTCATAAATGGAATTGTTATGTGTTTTGAATGGATGTTACTTCACTTTCGAAACGGCCGATTGCGAGCACAGTAGTAACTCGGTCACCTGCTTTCAATAGCGATAAATCTTTCACCGGCTTACCCTGGACGTATGAAATGCTGTAGCCCTTTCGCAAAATGTTCTGAGGATCAGTAATAGCTACGATTCGCTCAAGGTGGAGCAGATTTTTAGAAGCCTGCTCCAACGAATGAGAAGTTCCCAGATGGAGTTGTCGACGCAGTTGATAAAGGCGCTCAGTTTCAGAATTGACGCGATGTCCCGATGCAACGGGAATCCTGCGCGCGAGCGTTTGGATCAATGAAGAATTTCCGGCAATAAATCGACTACCGGCTTTTGTAAGCTCCTCGGTTGTATGACTTAACCGGTGACGTTGGTTTTGGAGCATACCCTGAGCAACTTGCTGAATAATTCGGCAATGAAGCGTAAGTTCTCGATTTTCTGTGAGTAAAATTTCCTGCGCTCGACTAATTATCGTGCGCTGCGATTCTGAAACTGTTCGTTCAAATCGTTCAAAATAATCAAGCAGATGCTGAGCGACTTTCGTGGGCGTTATGCCGTTGTAATGGGAAACCATTTCGCAAACGGTTTCATTCGTGGAGTGGCCTATGCCGGTGTATACAGGAATCGGAAATTCGGCAATAGCTCTCGCAAGTTTATAATGATTGAAACAGCTCAAACCAACGTCGCCACCGCCGCCTCGGATAATCGCTACAGCGTCAAAGTGATGGGATACGCGTTGAACGCGTTTCAAAGAAACTAAGAGTGATTCGACCGCTTTGTCGCCTTGCAATAAAGCAGGAAACAACATCCGAATAATGCTGAACCGTTCATTTTGTGCATCGATAATTTCTTGGAAGTCTGCAAACCCTTTACTGCTTTCTACTGATATCACTGCAATACGTTTGGGTAGTAAGGCATGTGGTTTAGACTTGTTCAAATGAAATAAACCTTCGCTTTTCAGTCGCTCGATAGCTGCTTTTTTTTCAGCTTCAATATCTCCGATTGTATAGCTGATATCAATGTCGTGAATGCTAAGTGAAAGCCCATATTTTGGGGAATAACTAACCGACACTTCGCACAATACTTTGATGCCGTCTTTCAGTGGCTCTTTTATCTGGTCAATAAACAATCTGTTGATGCGCTCATAATCGTTCTTCCACAGGATAGATTTGAATTCTGCAACGGTCTTCCCGTTTTCTTTCTGCAGTAATTCCGGATAACAATGTCCTGATTGATTATAGAAATTGAGCTTATTCATCTCGGCCTTCACCCAATACGTTCGACTGTAATGGGTCGAAAACATACGCTGTATGCTTCCCGCCAAGTCGAGTAGGGTGTAGGTTTTCTTTCCCGCGATGATTTCAGACATTCTTCAAAGGTGCAATGGCGATTTAAAGGGATTTCAAATGTTGAAAAAAATGATTGCTTGTGAATTTACTTTTGCGTCATGAATTATGCTCGAATTGCCTGTGTCTCGCTTGCATTATCAATCGTTCTTGGATCGATGGGTGCGCACGACATGAAACCACATCTTACGGCAGAAGCCTTTAATTCGTGGGACACCGCGGTGAAGTATCAGGTATACCAGAGCCTTGGATTGCTTGCCCTATCTATGGCCGGGCGGGCTGGTTACGTTAAGGTCGGAATCCACCGTTGGTCAATGTTTGCAATAGCGCTAGGCATAATTTTCTTCTGCGGATCACTTTACTTGAGATCAAGCACGCCTGTAACCGGAGTGGACTTTTCGTGGCTAGGCCCGGTAGCGCCTATTGGTGGCATTCTCCTCATACTCGGTTGGGTGCTTGCTGCACTGTCCTTCACGCGAGAAAAGAAAAACGATTCACTTTAGTCGGTTAGTGCTGGAAGCTCAGCACTTTCTCCAACTCGGTCGTTAGTGTAGGTAATTTGCGACGTTCAATCATAAAGCTGTTGAGCTCCGCAAACTCTCCGAACACGTAGTGTTTCAGCGCCGCTTCTCGCAAATAGCCCTTTCCGGTGCTTCCTCCTGTGCCTGCACGTGTGCCAATCATGCGATGAACCATATTCATGTGTCTCCAGCGCCAGGTTGCCAGTAATTCATCTACCTCTAGACAAAGATTGATAATGCGATAGGGGTTTTGCAGAAGCGGATAATCGCGGTAGAGTAAGATGAAGAGTGCTGCTCTTCGGGCTCGATCCGATAAAACACCCTCTTTGGTTTCTGCGCTCATCAACAATTCGTCGAAACGCTGGATGTTCAGCTTTTCGCCTTCACCGAGCGATTGGCTGTATGTTTCCCGATAGCGGTTCCAGAACGCTTTGTCGTTGCCGTTTTCCCAAAGTTGTTTGTCTTCCAGAAAGGGCATGCGCTCTAGCCAGCTGTTCAACAGCTCAAGCAAAGTTGGCTCTGTCGAAAGTGCTTGAATCTTCGCTTTATCGTCGGGGCGCAATTGGCTCGTGTAGTATTCCTGACCATGACGGTGTTCCATCTTCAAACCGAGCTTCGCTTCCAGAATTTTGAACTGGATACTTTGAAAACCACTCGCGGGTCGAAGTAAATCGCGAAAGTCGAGAAAATCGAGTGGGGTCATGGTTTCCAGAATATCGACTTTGTGAACCAATACACGCATGATTTCGACCACGCGAAACAATCGGCGCGAAACCATCATAAGCTCCGGAGAATTGTCGTTTATCGCCGGTTTCGACATGATACTATGAACGGAGTCCACCTCAAACATGATTTGTTTGAACCACAATTCATACGATTGGTGAATGATGATGAACAGCATTTCGTCATGCGCATGACGTTCTACTTTATCACTTTCAAGTTCTTGTGCTCCGAGAATTTTATCTAATTGAAGATAGTCGCTGTAGTACATGGTGTTCGTTTGTTGAGGCTCGCAAGATAAGAATGAAGCATGGCTCATTCCTGTAAGTTTGACTTACTTTCGTATCATGTCGAAGTCCAAATCCATTGTCTTTTTTGATGGTGTGTGCAATTTCTGTAATAGCACGGTCAACTGGTTGATGGCACGAAATAGAAGAGGTAATTTGAAGTTTTCTTCGCTTCAAGGCAGCTCTGCATCGCGTTTGTTACCGCAGGAGATGGTGAAGGATTTGTCTTCAATCGTCTATTACAGAAAGGGCAATTGTTATACGAAATCGACCGCCATACTTTTCATTATCCGTGACATGGCCTGGTATGGAGTTTTAGCAATGCCGTTATTGCTGGTTCCCCGTTTTGTGCGCGATAGCATTTACAATTGGATTGCACGAAACCGATATCGCTGGTTTGGAAGGCGCGAATCATGCAGAATACCTACTCCCGAAGAGCGCAGTCGATTTTTGGATTGATTTGTAAATAGAAAGCCCACCGACCGTTGGGTCAGCGGGCTCACTACGTCGACCAAGTTAATTGGTCTCCACCCTTTTCTTATTGCACAAGCAGTTTCTTTTCTGCTCGTTGCGAATTGGTTTCAACGGCTACCATGTAGAATCCGGCAGTCAGGCGATTATCGAAGTTGATTTCAGTATTTCCTGAGTTTCCACCGTCGATTAGCTCGCGTGAAACTAATTTTCCTGCAGCATCAGTAACCGTTACAATCAACTGATTGTTGTCGAACGAAGCAGCATTCCAATCAATCTGAACAGACGAACCATTGCTTGGGTTAGGGTACAGGTTGAATTGAAACGCTTCGCCTTCATTTTCCATAACCGGAAGCACAGTGCTCACCGTAAACGAGCAGTACGAGCTCCATTCTGTAAACATTCCATTGCTCAGTTCGCAACGAACACGAATCTCGTAGGTTTCGCCTTGTGTGAGGTCGAAGCTATTGTCAATAACAATTGCAGCCTCGTTTGATGAAGTGTTCATGTTGAACCCTGCACCGATTATCTGCCATTCGTAGCCGATAGCTTCATTAATTTCATCAGCATGAATCGCTTGATCAAAGCCATTGATTGTCGCTCCGCAATCCGCAGACTGTATGCCTGCAACGGGAAGAGTGATGCTTTCGGTAGTTATAGAACAAGAGCTTCCAAATGAACCCCAGTTACCGTTTACACGTGCCTTAATTCCGATAATGTAGGTTGAGCTGAAATCGATTCCTGGCACTGCTTCAACGTTGAGCATGTTGTTAGGTGTGTAGGTGTTGAGGAGAATAGTACCGGTTGTGGTTGTAACACGCCACATGTATTGATCGGCACCGGTAACTGCTTCACATGCTACTACCGCATCCAATCCAAGATTTGATGCATTGCAGAACTGAGAAGTAAGTTGTGTGCTTGGAATAGTTTGCACACAGCCATTGGTAATTTCTGTCGTAGTGTAAATGGTGCAACCATTGGCATCGCTTACTAAAATTTCGTATAGACCTGCTGGCACATTGTTTAATTCAGCACCCTCGTTGCCGTTGCTCCAAAGAATGGAGTAGGCAGGAATACCACCACTCACGATTATCTCTGCGCTTCCATCGTTGCCGGCACACGATTCCTGAGCTGTAACCAACACGTTGGCAGTAAGCATAGATGGCTGTTCAATTTCAGTAGATGTGGCAGCAGAGCAGCCGTTTGCATCGAGAACGTTCAATACAATCATACCGGCCGCCAGGTTTTCCGTCATCACTTCTTCGCTTCCGTTGCTCCAGCTTAGCGTGTATGGCGCGGTTCCTCCTTGAACGTTAGCCATAGCCCAGCCATTATTTAGACCGAAGCAGGTTACATCGTTGGCATCAATGGTTGCAATCATAGTTGTGGGTTCTTCAATGACAGCGTTCACTGTTCCGCTGCAGCCGGCACCATCAATTACTGTGAGGCTAAACTGACCTGCGCCAATACCTGAAATTGCCTGACCATTGAAACCATTGCTCCAGGAGAAACTGTAGTTGCCATTACCACCTTGCACCAAGGCCTCGATTGAACCATCATTCATTCCATGGCAGCTTGTGTTTTGAGTAATCAACTCGATGCTGAGGTTATCGGTTTGTGTGATTACAAATGTCTCAGTCGCTGTGCAACCTTGGTTGTCGGTTACGGCTACAGAATAGTTTCCTGCATTGAGATTATTAGCCTGAAGTCCTGTTACAGCGTTGCTCCAGGAAATTGAATACGGAGCGGTACCGCCGCTTGGGTTCACTATGGCAGAACCTGTTTGGTTGCTGCATGCAATGTCAAAATCAGACAAGTTGATTTGAAGTTCTGTAGGTTGGGTAATAGTGAACGAAGCTGAAGTGCTGCAGCCAGCTGCATTGGAAGCTGTCGCTGTATAGGTGCCGGGTGCAAGATTATTGATTTGAGCGCCGGTCATTCCGTTGCTCCAGTTTATGGTAAGTGTTCCATTGCCACCTACTGCCTGCACACTGATAGAGCCATTGTTGCTTCCAAAGCAGCTAGCTTGCGTTGCTGTTCCATTGATGCTTACTGCAGAAGGTGCGGTAATGGTGAATGATTGAGATGCTGAACATCCATTTGCGTCTGTTGCGGTCACGGTATACGAGCCAGCCGCCTGATTGTTGATGGTGCTTCCGGTGAGTCCGTTGCTCCAGGTGAAGGTCTTATTGCCTGTTCCACCGGTGGCAGAAGCAGTGATAGAACCGTTGTTGCCTCCGGCGCAAGAAACATTTGTAACTGTGCCGTTTACAGTGATTGCATTCGGTGATGTTACAGTAAAGCTAGATGAAGCTGAGCATCCACTCGCATCGCTAACAGTTACAGTATATGCGCCGCTTGCGAGGTTAGAGATATTGGCTGAAGTTGAGCCATTGCTCCATGAGTACGTCTTGTTGCCTGTGCCTCCGCTTACACTTGTTGTGATGCTTCCGTTAGAAGATGCTGCGCAAAGTGCATTCGTTACATTACCTGTAATTGAAATTGCAGGAGCGCTGGTCAACGTAGTGCTTGCTTGAGCCGAGCAACCTTGAGCGCTTGTTACAGTCACGCTGTAGTTTCCGGCTGCAAGAGTGCTTAGATTGGCTGAAGTCGAGCCATTGCTCCAGGCATAGGTATATGAACTGGAACCGGAAACCGCAGTAGTTATCGAACCATTTGATTGGTTGCCACATCCGGGATTTGTTGCTGAAAGCGTTACGGTAGGATCGGCATAAACAGTAACACAATTCGCGCATACGTATGTGTTGCTGCCAAATGCATTGCTTGCGGTTAAGGTAACATCGTAGGTTCCTGCTGTTGCATACGTTACGTTCTGCGGGTTCTGCTGGGTAGAAGTTGCAGGGCTTCCTCCTTCGAATGTCCAGCTGTAGGTTGTAGGAGTTTGTGTGCTGGTGCTGGTATAATCGTTTTGCACGTTACGACAAATGGTGTTGTCTTGAATTGTAAAGGAAGCTACCGGCGGTTGACCCTGTGGAGTTGTTTCGACGATACAGAAGTCATTGGCAGATGAGTCGCCCCAGTTACCGGCGCCATTGGCCAGCACAGTTCCGTTGGCAGCTGTCAGAGCAAAGCTTCCGCTTGTGAATCCTTGACCGTCGCCATAAAGGTCGTTCATGGTGAGTGTGTAGCAACCAACAGGCAAACAAACCGGTGTTATGTTGTGAAGACCTTGCTGACCGTTCACATATGGACCGCCCGACATCAAAATAGCGTCGTTTGCGTCTGTTATGTTCCAGCTAGTTTCAGTTCCATAATAGTCGAGTACCACATCGAGCTGAGCTGCTGCTCCTGAAGTTACATTGAAAGCACCCGTCGACTGATTGTTTCCTGCGTTTTCGTCTGATCCGTTGTTAGGAGAAGCACTCCACGCATAAAAGGTATGTGCACCAGCCGATGGTGTAATGTTCGGCAAGGTGATATTGGAAGATGCTCCCGAAGCCAGCGAGCCGGTCCAGTTATAAGTGGCAGTTCCAACACCATCAATGTTGTATTGAATTTGTGCAGAAGTGAGTGTGCTGCTGCCGAAGTTCGACAAAGTAACCTGCGGTGTAATGCCTCCAGCACAGCTTGTACCTGTTGGGCTGAGAATGGCAGTTACTCCAATATCATTTTGGTAAACAGGCATACATCCCATAGAAGTCAATATGCTGGTGCGCTGTGTTTCAAGTGTTGTGCGCATGCGCAATTTTTGTCCGTCGGTAAACATGTTCTGGCAGGTCTGCGAGGTATAGTCCATGTAATTCTGCACTTGTTGCGTGCCGCCGCAAGCAGGGCTGCTGCAGTTTCCTGCCTGAATGGTTGGAGGAGTATCGCAAACTCGGTCGCCTTGAGTAGTACAACTTGTTTCGCCGCTGCAAGATGAAGTCGAATTGAAGGTGTGGTAAAGTCCAAGATAGTGACCAACTTCGTGCGTCAAGGTGCGGTTCATGTTGGTGTAAGACTTCAAATTTCCAACTGTTCCAAATGCGTTATACAACACAACGATTCCATCGATCGGGCTGTTTACAGGAAAATATGCGTAGCCCTGAATTCCACTGCCACCGTCGTTATTCTCAATTTCATTTACGACCCAAATGTTCAGGTAAGAGGCACGTGGCCAGGTCGAAAGTGCCTTCACATTCTCTTCAATGGCTCCGCTGCCCGCCGAGGCTTCGATACCCATGCTTGAATAGTTCGATACTGAACTTCCATTCACGCGAACAATACCATTCGTTGGTTGTCCGCTTGGGTTGCGAGAAGCCAGGCAAAATTCAATTCCAACGTCAACACCGTTTCCAAAGCCATTTGTTCCCGCCATGCGACGGTAGTCTTGGTTCAGTGCTTCGATGGCTGAGTTGATCTGCTCGTTAGTAATATTCGTTCCTGTGCCATAGGCCTCGCCATTATGGATCACGTGCACAACCACCGGAATGGTATATATATCGTTGGTACGTTGTGATGGATGTAAGTTGCGATTTGTGCCGAGCACATGCTCCATATAGAAGAAGCTGCGGCTAAACTCCACATTATGATTTAACAAGGAATCATTGAGGATGTCGGAAGGACATGAATGTGTGATTTGAGAGACTCCGGTTATTGTAGTTAGCAATGACAAGAGCAATAGGGCGGTTAGGTTTTTCATTTTGATCATTGTTCTTTATTGGACTTTCGAGTAAACAGGTCCTTGTACCCTTATCACCCTGATTTAGTTACATATAGCTCGTTTTTTAGACAAAAACAAGTTTTAATTAGATGAAAAAGTCAAAAAAGCAGATAAAAAGAGGTGTCTTGAGTGATGTATCTAAGAGCTTTCGAGCGTATTCGCATTCGATAGAGAAACATGAATGCTCCAGAGTTGGATTGAATGTATACCTCGACTCATACTTGTGAACACTCTCACTTTCTTGTTGTTTCTTCCACAACTTTGCGACTTTATGGCCAAGTCAACACGTAAAAAGGGAGATACAGCAGTCGATGGATTGAGCACCAAGGACTTTGTGATTATCAAAGGCGCAAGAATGCACAATCTGAAGAATGTGGATGTCGCCATTCCGCGATCACAATTTACCGTTATAACCGGGCTGAGTGGTTCCGGAAAGTCATCGCTGGCTTTTGATACTTTGTTTGCTGAAGGCCAGCGTCGCTATGTAGAGAGTTTGAGCAGTTATGCTCGCCAGTTTTTGGGACGACTCGATAAACCGGATGTTGATTCAATTTTGGGCATCAGCCCGGCAGTAGCCATTGAGCAGAAGGTAACGAGTCGTTCATCGAGATCAACTGTGGGAACAAGCACTGAGATTTACGATTATCTGAAACTCTTGTTTGCGCGCATCGGGAAGACTTTTTCACCTGTAACCGGCAAGGAGGTGAAGCGGCACACAGCCGCCGATGTAGCCGATTTTGTGAAGAAACAACCAGAGGGCGCTCGCTTTTACATCATGGCGCCGATCAACGAGAAGGCTGATATCAAAAAGAAGCTGGAGGTTTTTTCCCAGCAGGGTTTTTCGCGCATTTACGCAGATGGAGATGTGCACCAAATTGAGGATGTTCTGGCAAGTCCGATAAAGGCGAAGAGTATTTCATTGGTATTGGATCGGTTGAGCGCATCGGCCGATGAGGATACGCTATCGCGCGTGGTCGATAGCACTGAAAGCGCTTTCTTTGAAGGAAGGGGAGTTTGCCAGGTGCTATTGGCCGACAGTAATCATCTCGAGCAATTCAGTAATCTGTTCGAGGCAGACGGAATCACTTTCGAAGAGCCGACGGTTAATCTGTTTGCATTCAACAATCCGGTCGGGGCGTGCAAACGATGTGAAGGATTCGGAAGCATCATCGGCATCGATGAACATTTGGTAATGCCCAATCGAAAATTGAGCATTTATCAAGATGGCGTTGCATGCTGGCGAGGCGAAACGATGGGCGAGTGGAAAGATCAACTCATCTATCACGCCGCGAAATTCAATTTCCCCATCCATAAGCCCATTCATGAATTGAGTAAAGAGCAAATGGAATTGCTATGGACGGGCAATAAATATTTCCGAGGTTTAAATGCTTTCTTTGCCCATCTCGAATCGGAGTCCTATAAAATCCAATATCGTGTGATGTTGAGCAGGTATCGCGGCAAAACAGCTTGCCCTGAGTGTTTAGGGACAAGACTTCGAAAGGATGCCAATTACGTGAAAGTTGCCGCTAAAAGCATTTCAGATCTTGTCAATTTACCGATTGGGGAGTGCCATCGTTTTTTCAAAGAAATAAAACTAAACGACCATGAGCAGGCAATAGCTCGTCGCTTACTGCTGGAAATAACAAACCGATTGGGCTACTTAACCGAAGTTGGTCTGGAGTACCTCACGCTAAATCGGTTGTCGAATACTCTCAGCGGCGGCGAATCCCAGCGAATCAATTTGGCAACGAGTTTAGGCAGTTCATTAGTTGGCTCACTTTATATTCTCGATGAGCCCAGTATTGGGTTGCATTCGCGCGATACGCACCGTCTTATTGGTGTCTTACAAAACCTGAAAAAACAGGGTAATACAGTCATTGTAGTAGAGCACGACGAAGAGGTCATGCGGGCCTCCGACCACATTATCGACATGGGTCCCGAGGCGGGTGTGCTGGGTGGAAGCGTGGTCTTCAGTGGATCTATTGAAGCGTTGGTTCAAGAGGGAAACACGCTTACTTCAGATTACCTGAAGGGCATTCGCAAAATTGAAAGGAACCCTATCAAGAAAATTGGCAAGGATAAAATTATCGTGCAAGGTGCCAGGGAACATACCCTTAAAAATGTCGAAGTGACTTTTCCACTGCGATGTTTTACCGTTGTGAGTGGTGTTAGCGGAAGCGGAAAGTCAACCCTCATCAAGGATATTCTCTATCCTGCTCTTCAAAAGGAGCTGGGCGGATTTCCATCGGGGCACGTAGGCGAGTATGATACACTGAAAGGCGATGTGAAGACCATCGGTGCTGTTGAATTTGTCGATCAAAACCCGATCGGTAAATCTTCGCGCTCCAACCCGGTTACCTACATCAAGGCATACGACGACATTCGTGCCTTATTCTGCGGCCAGCCACTTGCCAAGCAACGTGGCTATAAACCGGCTCATTTCAGCTTTAACGTGGAAGGTGGGCGCTGTGAAACGTGCGAAGGCGAAGGAATTCAAACGATTTCCATGCAATTCATGGCCGACATTCAGTTGGTTTGTGAAGTATGCAAGGGAAAACGCTTTAAGGAGGAAGTCCTGGAGGTTGAGTACAATGGCAAGTCGGTAGCTGCGGTGTTGGACATGACTGTGGATGAAGCGATTCTTTTCTTTTCGCAGGATACGAAAACCACGACCCGAAACATTGTTGACCGGTTGAAGCCTCTCCAGCAAGTTGGCTTGGGCTATATCGGTCTTGGACAAAGCTCTTCATCGCTTTCCGGTGGAGAAGCACAACGAATCAAACTGGCGACCTTTCTATCCAAAGGCTCGAACACTCAGCACACGCTTTTTATATTTGATGAACCCACAACCGGACTTCATTTTCACGATGTCAAAAAGTTGATTGACTCCTTTCAGGCAATACTCGACAAAGGACATAGCATTATCGCGATTGAGCACAACATCGATGTATTGCGTTGCGCCGATTGGCTGATCGATATGGGACCCGAAGGTGGCGTGGGCGGTGGTAATGTTGTTTATGCAGGTCCTCCATCCGATATTCCTGCGAGTACACATACCGGACGTTTTTTAAACTCAGCGCGCATTTAGTAGGACGAGTAACCATCGGTCAGGCATAGCAGAAATGCAACAATGGCATCTTCTTCATGCTCCGTCAGGTGAAGGCTTCCTGTTATCTGATATGCGATGTTATCATAAACCTCCGGCCATGTCAGGTTCTCTGAATCACGGCTATTGATGAAATGGACAACTTCTTTCAACGTCTTGAAATAACCGTTATGAAAGTACGGGCCTGTATACTGAACATTTCGCAGAGTTGGCACACGGAATTTCCCATTTTCACGGGGATCACCACCTAGGGTTTGACCTAATCCTGTATCAACTGCCTTGGTGCCAAGCGGGTTGATCGCAGTATGTGTCAAGTAGAACGGGTTTTGTTCGTTTCGGGGTACTCCTAGGTTGTGATATCCATAATCGGTGAAAAGGACCTTGCCGGTCTCCGTGTCGGGCTGCATAGAATGGCAATGGTTGCATCGCGCTTTGCCCTGAAATAGTTCCAGTCCTTCTTGTTCGATAGCCGAAAGTTGCACTTTACCTTCCAGATAGAAGTCGTATTTCGAACTGAATTCACGAAACAAGTCACTACGTTCAAAAGCGGCAAGCGCATCACACAGGTGGTCGTACGCTTCGGATGCATTCTTCATTTTGCCATATACTTTCTTGTAGAGGGCGTAATAGGGTGCGTTGAGAACTTCATTCACGAGCATAAGCGTGTCCGAATTATTCATTTCAGCTGGATTGAAAAAGGGTCCGGAGAGTTGATGCTCCAAACTATTGCTGCGACCATCCCAAAATAGTCCGCCGTGGTAGTTGCCCAACGAGTCTTTTTCCAATGGAGGTATGAACGACACATAGGCCAGCGATTGGGAGTTACGATTTACAAATGCTCCATCGATCATTCCCTCAGAAACGACTGCATGATTCGGATCGGAGAAAGCTGTTTTGGGCGCGTGGCAAACGGTACACGATTGTCCATTTGGTTCGCTGAGTGATTTGTCAAAAAAAAGCTGCCTGCCCAGTTCAATTTTTAGTTCCTCACGTTTTTTCGGATGGATGCTTGGACGGAATGATAAAATGGTAAATGCCGCGAGCAAGATGCATAGAAGAAGAAGCCGATTCCTTTTCAGTTGTGACATTTTTTTATTGCTTTTACTGATGGTCAAAAGTACGATATCAT
>JAIYBR010000151.1 GCA_027488435.1 Flavobacteriales bacterium | reverse complement strand
TCGCCCGTTGCAAACCAACCGTCTTTCAGCACTTCCGCTGTTTTCTCCGGTTCGCGGTAATAGCCCAACATCACATTGGGACCCTTGCACAATATCTCACCGTCCTCGGCAATGCGCACCTCAACATCCGCTATTACTTTTCCTACCGATCCAGGGCGCAGCATGTTGGGTTGACGAAGTGTATTGACAGATATAACCGGTGAAGTTTCTGTCAATCCGTATCCTTCCAACACGGGAATGCCCGCGCCATTAAAAAACTTCGCAAGGCGCGTTTGAAGTGCGGCACTTCCAGAAGCCACAGCGCGAATTTCCGTTAGTCCGAGAGCCGCCTTCACTTTGCTGAAAACAAGCTTTCGTGCAAGCCCTAGCTGAAACTCATACCAGGCTCCATTCGCTCCATCGGGCTCCCATTGCAAAGCAAGATCATGCGCCCATGAGAAAAGTTTCTTCTTGATTCCTGTGTTGGCCATTCCCTTCTGATAAATCCCGTCGTAGAATTTTTCAAACAATCGAGGCACTCCGGTGAAAATATGCGGCCTGGCAACTGCCAGGTCGTCTTTAATTGTATCCATGCCACCTAGATACATATGAATACCATTGGCGATGTACATGTAATGAAGCATGCGCTCATAGATATGCGAAACCGGGAGAAAGCTCAAACAATGGCTTTTTCCTTTTTCCAGCAAGGGCAAACGTTCTTCGCAGTTGATGGCATTGCTGGCAATATTGCGGTGACTCAACATCACACCCTTCGGCAAACCGGTAGTGCCGGATGTATAGATAATAGTTGCCAAATCGTCTTGCTTGACGTCTTTGTTTAATCGCTCCACTTCCGCTGCTGAAACCGCATCTCCTAAGCCAAATAGCTCTGTCCAAGAGAGCGCTCCTTCTACCTTATCAAACGTGTAAACTTCCTGCAGCGATGAACACTTCGATTGGATTGACTTGATCTTTTTAAATAGTTCTTCATTTGAAACGAAGCAATAACGAGCCTCTGCATGATTCAGGATATACTCGCAATCGTCGGGAGTCATCGTTGGATAAATGGGAACATCGACAGCACCAATTTGCATAACCGCGTGATCCATTATATCCCACTCATGGCGGTTGGCATGAGTTATCAAGGCAACACGGTCGCCCGGTTTAACGCCCAAAGCCAACAGCCCGCGACTGGCACGATTCATTTGATCAATAAAATCGCCTGTCGAAATACTGACCCATTCATTTCCAACTTTGGAAGTCATCATCTGTTCCAGCGGATACTGCTCGCGTTGGTAGTAGACAAAATCAAACAGTCGCTTCGGTGAATTCATAGTGCATTCGTTTTGGGTAAAATTATTGAAGGCATCGCGAATATTCGATGCTTCCTGCAAATTCATTCAATCACCCTATTTTCGCGGTCAAATTTCCGCTCTATGAAAAAAATCGCCGTAGTTGGTGCTGGTCAAATGGGTAATGGCATCGCACACGTGTTTGCACAAACCGGTTATCCGGTAAACCTGATTGATGTGAAGCAAGAAGCACTCGATAAAGCGTATGCCACTATCAGCAAAAACCTCGATCGTCAAATTGCTAAAGGTACGCTATCCGAAGAAGCAAAGGCTTCAACACTGGCCAACATCAGCCTATGCACCGACATGGCTTCTGCCTGCGCTGACCGCGATTTAATCGTGGAGGCAGCTACGGAAAACATCGATCTGAAACTGAAAATTTTCGGACAGCTCGATTCATTCGCTCCCGCTCATTGCATTCTCGCCACCAATACTTCCTCTATTTCGATTACACAAATTGCTGCGGCTACACACCGCCCTCAATTGGTGATTGGAATGCACTTCATGAATCCAGTTCCGGTTATGAAATTAGTAGAGGTCATTCGTGGCTATTCAACAACCGATGCGGTCTCACAGCAAGTTACCGAGCTTTCGAAAGCCATTGGCAAAATTCCGGTAACCGTGAATGACTATCCTGGTTTTGTAGCCAACAAGATTTTGATGCCGATGATCAATGAAGCCATTTGCACGCTTTACGAAGGAACAGCAGGTGTAGAAGAAATCGACACAATCATGAAACTAGGCATGGCTCACCCAATGGGCCCTTTGCGACTCGCCGACTTCATTGGACTCGATACTTGCCTTTCCATTTTGCGCGTGCTGCACGATGGTTTCGGGAATCCGAAATACTCACCTTGTCCACTGCTGGTTAACATGGTAATGGCCGGCAAGCTGGGCGACAAAAAAGGAGAAGGCTTCTACAACTATGCTGATCCTAAAAATCCGGTAGTTGCAGCAGCCTTTCAGAAAAGCTAATTTGTTTTATTGTTCGGCTTCTTCGCTTGTCTCAGCCTCGGCAAAATCGAGCATGTCCTTCGCTTGAAGAATGTTATACCAGCTAAGTAGTTTGCGAATGTCCGATTCGTAGACACGCTCCTCGTCGTAGTCGGGAAGAATTTTCTTCATGGCATCGCGGAGCACTTTCCCTTCGCTTTTCGGATCAGGGGCCGCAGCGCCTCCAAACACCTCCTTAGCATTGAGAAATATTTCGCGCAATGGCACATCTGCCTCGTAGGTAAACATGGTTATGTCAGAGAGCGCACTAACCTTTTGAGTTGGATGAACAGGCATCCGTTTTCCATCTACCAGAGATTCCACAATAATGGTAGCTTTGCCTCCGGTTACTAGTTTAAATATTCCAGACTTTCCCGCGACAGATAGAATTTTTTCCAATTCAACTTTCATAAGAGCAATTCAAATTTTGGCGGCAAATATCGCAGAAGACCTTGCTCAATGCTGCGGAGAAATAGTTTTGTGTATAAACAGCATTATCCTGCAAAAGGAACGTCATTGAGCCACTCTATTTCTGCGATTCCATTCTGAATCAAGCAACATGACGTATGAATTCCATTCGTAACCAACACATAAGAAACACCCAACGCGCGATTGTACATAACGGCTTGATCAAGTACAGATTGATTGATTGCTACATCGGGCGCTTTGCATTCAGCCAACAACAAGGGTTTCATTGCACTGGTATACACTACAACATCGGGCCTTCGATTGAGCCCGTTGTGCGTCAATTTCTTTTCAACAGCCATGAGCGATTCAGACCATCCGCGGTGGTCGCGTAAAAAATGTATCAAATGTTGTCGCACCCATTCCTCGGGAGTAAGAGCAACCCACTTTTTCCGCACAACATCCCACACCTGCAACGACTCATTTGCTTTACGCAAACGCAAATCAGGTTGAGGGAAATGAAGCTTCTGCACGTTTAGGTTTACTTTTGACGATGAAGTAATAACTTCAACAAAGAAACAAAGAACACCGCAAGATGGAATCGAAAGAAGAAATCGTCAAAAACTGGCTACCACGATACACGGGAGCAACACTCGATCAATTCGGGAGCTACATTCTGTTAACCAATTTCGATGGCTATCTTCAAAAATTCGCCGAGTGGCACAATGTGGAAATAATCGGTCGTGGAAAGGCTATGCCCATTGCAACTGCCGATGGCATTACGATGATTA
>JAIYBR010000115.1 GCA_027488435.1 Flavobacteriales bacterium | reverse complement strand
TTCACAGTAACACCCGATGGTGGTTTCTTGCCCGGTGGTATGCCAATGACCGGCTTTACATTGAATGTGGTGAGCGCCACGCCAACCAACGTGGAAGAAGTTGCAACAGAAGCAATATTGGAGGCTTATCCATGTCCTTTCCGTGATGAGCTAACCCTCAGCATTCAATCTGAATTACCGGGTAATGCCGTGGTTTCGTGCTACGACATGACCGGAAGCCTGATTGCCCAAGAACAATTTGCAGTTTCGAATCAACGCAATACCTATTCACTTGCTACCGACTCATGGAGCTCAGGTGCCTACACGATCGTGGTGAGCACACCGAGTGGTACCATTCGTAGGGTTGTTATGAAGTAATTTGTATATGTTAGCGAAGCGAAAAAGAGATGGACCTTCCGTCTCTTTTTCGTTTAAAACCAAAGATTCGCTCTCAAGGAGCGGTATTAGAAATCTTAAAAACCACGCAATGATAAAACCATTACTAACCGCTATTTGCCTCCTAGCAGGCACTGCAGCCATGGCTCAACTCAGTCATGGTGGTCAACCCAGAAATTGGGAAGTCAAATCAACCCCTGAGCATCTTCGATTCGAGCGAATTGGGGCTATCGATCGCGAGCGCCTGGCTTTGGAAGACGCCATTACCGATCAACACAAAGATGTCCCCTACCGTTTTGGGGTGGAGTTCGAAACCAACTTCGACATCAACAACTCCGGAGTTATTACTTCAGATGAATCCTCGGAAACCACTACCTGGTCGATTGGACTGGAATGTCCGGGTGCGCTCTCAATGAGCATCCGTTTCGATGAGTTCGTAGTGCCCAAAGGCGGACAAGTATTCATCTGGTCGGCCGACCGAAGAGAGTTTCTCGGAGCATTCAATCACAAAAACATGAAGCCATCGGGTGTACTCGCTTGTGGCCTCGTTCACGGTGATAAAATCGTAGTGGAATACAACTGCCCTACTCATCTTTTCAACCAAACCGAATTGACCATTGGAGAGGTGGTACACACGTATCGTCCATTTGCTACAAGCCCATACGTTCAAGATGCAGTGGAAGCCATGCGCGGTCCATTTGGAAGTTCAGGAGCTTGTAATGTGGGGGTAAACTGTCCGCAAGCCGCCGACTGGCAAGTGGAGAAGCGTTCCGTTGCGATTATTGTGGAAGGTGGCAGCGGCATTTGCACAGGTGCCTTGGTGAATAATACTGCAAACGATGGCACACCGTATTTCCTCACGGCCAATCACTGCACTTCCGGTGCAAATACTGCTAACTGGGTGTTTTACTTTAACCATGAAGCTACTTCTTGCGCGGGCAATAATGGTCCTACGACCGATCTTATATCAGGCGCTGACCTGCTGGCAAACCGCGCAGGGAGCGATTTTGCGCTCTTGTTGCTAAACGATACTCCACCGGCATCTTACAATGTTCAATATGCCGGATGGGATGCAACCGACAGTGAAAGCGCGGTGAGCTCTGCCGTATGCATTCACCACCCGGGGGGAAACGTAAAGAAGTTTTCACAGGAAGATGATGCGCCTTACCACAGCACAGGCAATGGAGCGCTAGTTTGGTGGATCGACAATTGGGAAGTGGCTATCACTGAACCCGGCTCGAGTGGCTCTCCGCTGTTCAATCAAGATCATCGAATCATTGGTCAGCTGTTCGGAGGTGCCAGTGCCTGCAACGGAAGTGTGGGCAACGGACAATACGATTTTTACGGACGCTTCGGTGTGAGCTGGAATACTGGCACGACAGCATCTACCCGACTCATCGATTGGCTCGATCCTTTGCAATCAGGAACATTGGTACTTGATGGCTATCCCGAAGGATTCACCTTACCCGGACTCGACGCTCAAGCGGGAGGCATCAGCAACATTGCGGCTAACAACTGCGGCGATCAGATCAGCCCTGTATTTACGTTGGTTAACCACGGAACTTCCGCCCTTGAGTCGTGCAACATCAACTATCAATTGAATAATGGAACCTTGTCGACCATCGAATGGAATGGTTCATTGAGCACCAATCAGACAGCGGCCATCAACTTACCGCAAATGACAGCCGCTAACGGGGCCAATACGCTCGTAGTGACCATAACGAATGTGAATGGTAATGCCAACGACGATGTGTCCACCAATAACAGTAGCAGCATTGCATTCAACGCAATAAGCGGCATCGCCACTACGATTACGGTGAGCATCACCCTCGACGACTACCCCGAAGAAACCTCGTGGGACATTCAGAATGCTAGTGGCGTTGTAATCGCGCAGGGATCTGGCTACACGGGCGGTATTGTCACCTCTGAAGTGTGTGTCGCACCGGGTTGTTATGAGTTCACCATTTACGACGAATACGGCGATGGTCTATGCTGCGATTGGGGAGCCGGATCCTATGCTGTGACTTCTGCCAACGGCGAGATAGTCGCGGAGGGAGCAACATTTACCGATCTTGAAACAACCTCAGTTTGCACGAATACAGTTAGCGTAAATGAAGTAACAGGAAATCAAGTAGTGGTTTATCCTAATCCTGCAAATGACTTCATTCAATTGCAAGCTGCCTATTCAATTGTTGGAGTTCATATGTACGATGCCACCGGCAGACTCGTGCTAAGCGAATTCAACTTAGGATCAAAAGCAAATGTGAATATCGAAAAGCTTGGTGCTGGTATGTATGACCTTCAGGTGGTAACCACAAATGGGAACTTCCACCAAAAAGTAATCGTGAATCAATAAGATCATCTCACTATTAAAAAGGGCCTGCAAGTTTGCAGGCCCTTTTCATTTTAAATCCACAAACACCATCATTCTTGATATTCAATCGCCACAATCACCTCATTGCGTCTGCATAAGAACTGGTAGGGCGCATTGTAGCCCAAAAAACGAAAGTGGCCGGAATGTTTGATACCCTTCTCATCGAGCATGGCTTCCAAACGGGCTGTATATTTCTGAATATCCTGGTCGGAAGCATAACCGCCAAAACGAATCGCAGCAACATATTCCGGTTTTGATACTGAGAGATGCACCGATGGATCATTCGGTTTCGGCAAGTTCTCGGGAGTCATGCCCTGAGGAATCACAAAACCCATGGTAGAACCGGTTTCACTCATGTCCATGTGCACCGGAGCTGTCATGGCAATA
>JAIYBR010000093.1 GCA_027488435.1 Flavobacteriales bacterium | reverse complement strand
CGCTTTCCCAAGCTGAAAGTGATGGCGCGCGGCAATACGATTCGTGTGAATGGGGAAGACGATGAGATCGATCGGTTCGAGCTTACACTCGAACAGATTTTCGCTCACATCGAAAAATACAGTTCGCTTGCTATGAACACGCTCGAGAATATTCTCGATGGTCACGTGGAGGTTACAGCGGGTAAGCATTTTTCAGGAGCTGAAGATGTGCTGGTTTTCGGACCGGGAGGTCATAAAGTTGTGGCCCGAACAGCCAATCAAAAACGAATGGTAGAAGCATGCGATGCCAACGACATGGTGTTTGCAATCGGACCGGCTGGCTCAGGAAAAACGTATACAGCTGTTGCATTGGCCGTTCGAGCACTTAAAGAAAAGCAAGTGAAGCGCATTATCCTTACTCGACCTGCAGTTGAAGCAGGAGAGAATTTGGGGTTTTTGCCGGGCGATTTGAAGGAGAAACTCGATCCATACATGCAGCCGCTCTACGATGCCCTAATGGATATGATTCCGTACGAAAAGTTGGCAGATTATATTGAGAAGAATACTATCGAGATTGCTCCGCTTGCTTTCATGCGTGGGCGCACACTCGACAAGGCTTTTGTGATATTGGATGAAGCTCAAAATGCCACCGTGGCTCAAATGAAAATGTTCCTTACGCGCATGGGCCGCGATGCTAAGTTTATCATTACGGGTGACGCTACTCAGGTCGATTTACCGCGCAATCAACCAAGCGGATTGCTGCGCTCGGTTGATTTGGTGCGAAACATAGAAGGAATCTCTGTCATTGAGCTCACCGGGGCAGATGTGGTGCGCCACAAACTGGTAAAGCGCATCATTGAAGCGTTTGAACGAAATGACTAATGCCTGCTTGCGGGTTCAAGTAATACAAGAAAAAAGGGCTGTCGATTACGACAGCCCTTTCTTTTATCTGAAAATCCGATGAATCAACTTTGCTTCGTCCGGTGTTTGTCGATTTGACGGCGCAAGGCGCTTACGGCAAAATCAGTAGCTTCTTCGAACGACTTGCATTGCTTCTTTGCAAATAATTCTTTTCCAGGAATAGAAAGTTTCACTTCGGCAATTTTGTTTTCGTTCACATCCGACTTATCGAGTCGAAGGAAAACTTCGCCTTTGATAATTCGGTCGTGGAATACAGAAAGTTTGTTGACCTTTTCTTCAATGAAGCGAATCAGTTTGATGTCGGCATCGAAGTGAATACTTTGAACTTGTACTTGCATAATTCAAAACGTTTTTAAGGGTTTAACTTCAATTATTTCTGGGATGCATCCGCGAATGGATGCTTTTTAATTTCTCAATACTGTTGTGCGTGTATACCTGCGTCGCAGCCAGGCTCGAATGACCGAGAATCTCTTTGATGACATTTAATTCAGCTCCGTTATTCAGCATATGAGTTGCGAATGTGTGTCGAAGGACATGAGGACTTTTCCTCTGAATCGTTGTTACTTGCGAAAGGTAAAATTTAACCTTGAGATAAACAAGTGATTTCGTCACTTTTGATCCTTTGTCAGTAACAAGTAGACTTTCGAAGTCTTGCCGCGGAAAACGCTCATTTCTATGCTTGACATATGCTTCTATTTTCCCCATCATTTGTTTGCTTAGCGGCACAAAGCGAGTTTTATTTCGTTTACCGAGCACCCTTATCTGACCTATCGAACGGTCGACGTCCGAATCTTTCAAACCAAGTAGCTCTGATTGCCTTATACCCGTTTCATACAAAAGGGTTACAATGAGCTCATCTCTTTTTAGTACGAAAGCATCAGCACCTTCCGGTCTGATAAACTGTTCGCTTTCTTCGATGTGATAGAGAGCCCCGGCCCCGGCCTCTTCGACAAACAAGGGAAGACGTGAGGGTTTCTTGGGCTTGGGTATGTTTCTGGCAGGATTAAAGGTAATCACACCTTCTTTCATTTGAAATCGCATGTATGCATTCACGGCCGAGAGTTTCCTGTGCACCGATGCAGGGTGGTACTCGCCGTCCATGAGTGCCGCCATCCAGGAGCGAACTACTTGATGCGTTACTTCAACCGGCGTTTCGATTTCGAATTCTTTCAGGCAGAACTGCACAAACTGAGCAAGATCAACCGCATAGGAGTCGACGGTGTGCTTGGAGCACCGTTTCTCGGTGAGGAGATAGTTCAAGAATTTTTCAGTTTGCACTCATTCTAAGATAAGAGGTGATTTTGGGTATAACCCAACTATCATATCTCAAATTGTGAACAGGAAGTTGTTCTTTGCCACTATTTCTTTAACCACCCTTTTCCGCGTCATCCAAAGCTGCTAATATCATTTTCGACAGGTGCGGAGATAAAAGAGTGCAGGAGAAATAGAAAAAAGAATGAAGTGCAATGAGCGATGCGCTATGGGATTTAGAGGGCTTCAGGTGAATTAGATGCCTATTGGCCATAAAGGTTTAGACGAATGTATTACGATTTTCTTTTACTTCTGGCTAGCATAGAACTTTTGAAACAAGATGATTCAAATTAAAGAAGTATCACAAGGTGAAAGAGAATATTTAATTCCGGAAAGTACGGTTGTATAGAGTACCGTAATTAATCCGTGATTATCAATTCTTCTCTCAGAATTACCGCATCATCTTGCATATTAAGCTGGATGAAATAAACTCCTTGGGGCAAATCATCACGGTTGAATAAAATGCGTTGATCTGAAACGTTTCTTATTTGCCTAACCGTTTGACCGAGGGAGTTATATACAGTTAGGTTTACGTTTTTTAAATGATTCGGAATCTGAATGGAAGTCTCGTTAGAAAATGGATTCGGGAAGGCGCGAAGCGATTCCTTGGTGGCAGTTTCATCTAGCGATAATGGTGTGAAGCAATTTGAAACTTGCGACCCCATAATGGTATCTACAACAATAGCATCATCCAGAAAAGGTCCTGCGGCAGTTGAGAGTGATAAAGCATTCGTTTGGAAAATGGGAGAAGAAGTAGAAAGCACTACAGTAGATTGAGAATTACTGCATTCGGTATTTCCAAAACTGTCGGTGCGAATTGCATAGGCGCTGGATAAGCAAACGGAATTTGAAAAGCTTGTGACATAGAATCCACCGTCGTTTGTTTTTGCCAAATCCACGCTTGAACCTATCCCACTTTGGTCTCCTTCGTCGCCAACGTTTCCGTATGTGTTTGACCAGATAATGTTGCCGTTATCGTCGGTCTTGATTAAAAGTATTTCACTTTGGCTTGCTAAACTTTTGGTGCTGCATCCAATTAAAAATCCTCCATTCTCTGTCTGAACCACAATATTAGCGAAATCATCACTATCCCCTCCATATGTTTTCGACCAAAGGACTGTGCCTAGCGCACTTAGTTTCATGAGAAAAATGTCCTTCATTCCGGCTCCAAAACTTTGAGTAGATCCGGAAATGACATATTCACCGGTACTCAGTTGAATGATAGAATGTCCTGCATCGTCGTCGGTTCCTCCCATGGTTTGGCTCCAAAGGAGCTCTCCAGATGCATTTGTTTTGATAATTATAATTTCTCCCATTGCCTCGGTCGGCGGCGATTCTGAGTAAGATCCTGTGCTAATAAATCCACCATCAGAAGTTGGAAGTGTGCCAAGTTCGAAGATTTGGCAGTTCGGTTTGTAAAACAAGTTAGACCATTCAGAATTACCGCTCGCATCAATTTTACTAATGAAATAGTCAAAGCCCGAGTGAAAGTTGTCATTGAAATCACTCGCAACAACATATCCTCCATCGGATGATTGATGAACCGAGGTGCCGTATTCACCTAAATTATCACCAAAGGTTTTTGACCATTGGATATTTAAATTCTCATCAATCTTTGCGAGTTCACCAAAATTTGAAATGATATACCCCCCGTCGGATGTTTGCTGCAGAAAGTCATTTGAAAAATTACCTGCCTCTAAACTGATAGTTTGTTCTTGAGTGATGTCTCCTGATTCATCGGTTTTGATGAGATGAACACCGTAAAAATCCGAAATAAGATCTGCCATTCCTCCTCCGATAACAAAACCTCCGTCGCTGGTTTGTTGCCCACAAATACCGAAAGAAATCGAGCTATTACTTATTGGACAATAGGATTTTTGAAAGGTAGTTTGGGCGCAAGTAGTGATGGTTAATAGAGTGAATACGCTACCGAATGGGAAATGGATAGGTCTCATGTTAAATCGATTAAAAGGAGTATAACTAGTTTGATTTTTTTATCAAATATATAAATTTCCCAATACTCGAATGTATTTGAATACAAAACATTCAATTGCCTAGAACTTCACTGAAAATAAGACTCAAAAAAAAGTCGAGATTACAAAGTTGCATTTTGGTCTTTCATATCAACGGTAGGTTAATAGGAAGCTTATTCGAATGCAATTAAATTAATCGTTTTTAAAAAAAAACTTCTCTTTCTCTCTACCTCTGCGGTTACCAAATAAAAAAAGGTGGGCTTTCGAATAATCCGAAACCCACCTTGCATATGGTGAATAAGATTCAGCTATTACATTTCCTCGCGGCGAAGCGTTGAGATGTAGGCTGCCTTCTTAATTTCTTCACGACGTGATACACTCTTCTTGGTGTATGCCTGACGGCTACGCAATTGTTTAACAACGCCTGTTTTCTCGAATTTCTTCTTGAACTTCTTAAGCGCACGATCAATGCTTTCGCCTTCTTTTACCGGAATAATCAACATAATGGATATACCTCCTTCATTTTGGATTGCGAATGGAGGATGTTTTGTGAGTTGAGACCAAACTTTTTTTCAATCGCTCGGAATGTGGTGCCGCAGGCATAGGCGCTATTGGCGGAAGTTTCAGTTGAATGCTCTACATTGCCCACTCAAATCCGATTTCTATGAAAGTAATTGTGTTGGGCGCCAACGGCCGTGTCGGCGCTCAGGTTGTGAAACGGGCCTTGGAGAAGGGCCACAAGGTGACTGCGTTTGTGCGTCATTCGGAATCCATTTCTTTGCTGCATCCAAATCTAACAGTTGTGCAGGGCGACGCCATGCATCAGCAGGATATCGCCAAGCAGATGGTGGGGCAAGAAGCGGTTATCTCTTGCCTGAGTTCCGACGAACTGTCCTATCGGTTGGTGTTCATCAACCACATCATCAATGCCATGCGCCAATGCAACGTACACCGCATCATTGCCATCGGGGGGATTGG
>JAIYBR010000090.1 GCA_027488435.1 Flavobacteriales bacterium | reverse complement strand
TCGAGAATGTTGTCTATTTTTTTTTGTCTCTCTGCGCGCTCTTCGTTGAATTGATCATCTGTCTTGGGTCTTGCCTGAACATGAACCGTTTTCATTGTGTTGCGCTTCATGATTTTTTTCAGGCACAAGAAGAAATCTTTCGTAGATGTGATTCCCAATCTTGAGGCAATACCATACACCAACCCAAACAATGCCCCTCCAAGGTGGCCTATATGCCCGCCGCTGTTGATACCGCTTCGTATGCTTGCCAGGTCCAATACAACCAGCAAGACCGCAAGCCATGCCAGTTCCAGGCGCACTGCGTTGAACAAATAGACAATTCGAGTAGGCTGAATAATGGCAGTTGCGGTAACAATCGCCATGGCAGCTGCCGACGCACCGAGGATGGAGTGGTCGCGACCTGCATTCAAAATACTCGATCCGGAAAAACTGAGCATAAAGAGCAGATAACCACTAATACCACCTAGAAAATAAATCAACCACAGCTTGCGCGGAGAGGCCATTGTGGTGAACAGTTTTCCCATACTGTATAGGGCAATCATATTGAATAGAAAGTGGCCGGGCTGAATGTGAGCGAAGAGGTGCGTAATCAAGCTCCAGGGCCTTTTCATCATGACTTGCAATGATGAATTGGCTGCAAGGGTCAGATCTTCTCCCCATGGCAGCACAGCTATTTCTCCCGAAACGTAGAGCTTTAGCAAGTGGAGCTGGAGCACTACGAAAACAAGGAGGTTGATGATGAGTATCATCATCAGAGGGTCTCCTCTGCGAATTTTGGTAAATAGGGAATAGTGTCTTTCCATGTTTATGAGTAAAGCTTCCCTTGTTTCTGCCAGTATTTTAGAATAATGTAGCCAATGAGCATGCCTCCAATGTGAGCGTAGTGCGCTACGTTGTCGCCTTGTCTATCGGCCAGTGCCAGCAATAGTTCAATGGCCCCATATCCAATCACGAAATAGCGCGCCTTAATGGGAAAAGGAAGAAACAAGAGCATCAATTCGCTATTCGGGAACAACATTCCATAAGCGATCAGCAAACCAAAGAGACAACCTGATGCACCTACAAGCCCAACGTTTAAAGCCAGATTAAGTTGAGCAGCATTATGGTCGACAAAATTCTTGCTTTCCATTAACGCTTGTCGACCATTCATAAGTACCTCGTTCAAAAGCTCGGAGGGCATTTCAGCCATGAGATGATGAATTTCAATATAGCTGATAAATTGATGCAATGCAAAAGCACCAAGCCCACAAATGAGATAGTAATTGAGGAATTTTCGAGCTCCCCAATAACTCTCGAGTAATGCTCCAAACATGTACACTCCGAACATATTCATGAACAAATGTCCAATGCCTCCGTGCATGAACATGTGCGTTATAATCTGCCAAACGCGAAATGATTCACTCTCGAAGTAATAGCCGGTAAGTGGTTCTTTGAGCGCAGGTATTGCTTCACAACCGAGAAACATCAGTATGTTGATGATCAAGATGTTCTTCGTGACAACGGGGAGCTGATTGAACATGGTTATTTGAAATATTCGTTGAGTTGTTGCGCATCAAATTGAACGATGATGGGCTTATTGTTTTTCCAGTAGAAGGGCTGCACACATTCCATGAGCTGCTGAAAAAGCGATTGCATTTCCGGGGTAGTGAGGAGTTGACCATGACGAATGCTGCCTGACGCGGCTAGTTTCCAGCATAGATTTTCTCGCGATGCATTGCTCATTTCAACTTCGCTTTCAAGTGACGACAAAGCTTCTGAAAAAGCCGCTTCCCCATTGCCCGAAACGAATTCTGAAGGCACTGCGGTAAGCTCAATCTGCGTGGCATTCACCTTGGAAAAACGGAAGCCAACAGCCTCTAATTCGGGGATTAGACTGTCGAACAAGGACGCTTGAAGTGGCGTTAATTCAACTGAGGTAGGAAAAAGGCTTTGCTGTACATGTGGCTTTCCCGATGAAATATTTGTCATGAATTTCTCAAATCGAATTCGCTGATGCGCTCGCTGTTGGTCAATAATCATAGCTCGTTCGCCCGATGAGCATATGAGATACTTTCTGTTGTGTTGAATGAAGAACATCTCGTCGCCTACCTCCAACTCGAGTGAAGTGACGGCTTCTTTTTCCCGATCGATTTGCGCGGCCACTTCCATCAGGTCTTGCCAGCCCGAAGCGCTCTTTTCTTTATTATCAAACCATCCACGTAAATTCAAGGACCTGTTTGACGATTCCGTACTTTTTCCAAATGGATTGAAGTTCGGATTGATGTCAATCTTTGGTGGTTGAATAGCTGCGTTCTGCCTTACAGGTGAAATGGAAATGGCATTTTCTTGATCGAAATCAAGACTAGGTGCAATACTAAATTTGCCTAGAGCTCTTCGTACGGCTGCATGCACAATGGCGTAAACGGCACGTTCATCTTGAAACTTGATTTCCGTTTTCGTTGGGTGAATGTTGATGTCAATTTGCGTCGGATCAATTTCGAGGTAGAGCAGATACATGGGAAATGATCCTTGTGGCAGCAAATCCTGAAACGCATTCGTTACGGCGTGATTCAAATAGGTGTTCTTGATGAATCTTTTGTTGATGAAGAAGAACTGCTCGCCGCGCGACTTCTTGGCCATCTCCGGTTTACTGATGAAGCCATTCACCGAAACTATATCCGTATGTTCTTCAACCGGCACAAGTTTCTCGTTGTATTTGGTGCCAAACACATGCACGATTCTTTGTCGCAGAGCTCCTACAGGTAGCATGAACACTTCTGCTCCGTTGTGCGTGAACTGAAATTCTATTTCAGGATGTGCCAATGCGACTCGCTGAAATTCATCAATTATGTGTCGCAATTCAATAGCATCGCTCTTCAGGAAATATCGGCGAGCGGGGACGTTGTAAAATAGATTCTTGACGAAAAAGGTAGTGCCTGTCTGACATTGCACCGGTTCCTGATTTTGTACTTTGGACCCTTCGATGGTGACTTGCGTGCCTACTTCCTCATGTGGCTGTCGAGTTCGCATTTCTACCTGAGCAACAGAAGCAATGCTCGATAGCGCCTCTCCGCGAAAGCCTTTGGTCTGAATGTGAAACAGGTCTTCTGAACACGTGATTTTTGATGTTGCATGCCGCTCGAAGCAAAGACGGGCATCTGTTGTGCTCATGCCTTTGCCGTTATCGGTAATCTGAACCAACGTTTTACCGGCATCTTTTGCAAATAATTTTATAGAGTTCGCACCGGCATCGATGGCGTTTTCAAGAAGTTCCTTCACAACGGAGGAAGGTCGCTGTACGACTTCACCGGCAGCAATTTGGTTGGCTACGTTTTCAGGAAGAAGTCGAATGATGTCGGACATGCAGAGGTATATAGGTCTGCACAAAGCTAACGCGAATAAAGCTTTTTTGAAAGTGCTTGTTATGCCTGTCAGGCCAGGAATGTGGCCAATCCTTCTTCAGGAGAAATCAAGGATGGGCGCAATGCAAGAATTTTGTGAATGACTTCTTCCATAACCGTATCGGGACACGAGGCACCGCTCGTAATTAAAATGCGAAGTGGCTCTTTTGTGGGCAGCCAGTCAGTTGTTTCGCTGAGTAGTTGCTTACCGTAATGAAAGTGTCTAATTGTCGACTCACTCAATATTTCGCTCGAGTCTTGAATGAAATACGTTGGAAATTTCGATTCGAGAATTGTTACTATTTGAGAGGTGTTAGAGCTGTTGTAGCCTCCAATTACCAGAGCTACGTCTGCGTTACAGTCTAAGGCAGCAAGAGTAGATTGCTGATTGTCGTTGGTCGCATAACAGAGCGTATCGCGCGTGTCGGCAAAAAAGTCTTTCGAGTTTTCGCCATGTTTTCGCACCATAATTTCTTTGAAGTAGTCGGCGATTTCTTGTGTCTCTGTTGCGAGCATCGTCGTTTGATTCACTACTCCCACTTTGAGAAGGTCCCTAGCAGGATCAAAACCGGCCGAGACTTTTGATTGGAAATGCTCGAGCAATTGTTCGCCGGGAATTTCCCCCAACATGAATCGACCTAATATCGAAGCTTCAGCAAGATCGCGCACAACAATGGAAGGTGCATTTTGATAGCTGTGTGAAAATGTGGCGCGGGTTTCCTCGTGTTTGTGCTTGCCATGGATGATAATCGTAAATCCAGACTGGCCGATTTCAGCTGATCGCTTCCAAACCTTCTCAACGAATGGACATGTAGTGTTGTAGCTGTCTAGTTGCACTCCTTTTGAAGTGAGAAGTTGTTCGGTTTCAACAGTGGTTCCAAACGCCGGGATGATAACAACATC
>JAIYBR010000274.1 GCA_027488435.1 Flavobacteriales bacterium | reverse complement strand
TCCTTTTTCATCGACTACCAGCGGTAGCAATATTTTGACATTTACCAATCCGCCAAGTTGTCCAAATAGTCCTATAAGTTTGTTTGTCGGTGCAACCATCAGCGGGGCTGGTATTCCTGTGGGAACTACCATCACCGACGTTACGGGTAACGTCATCACGCTTTCTCAAAATGCAACCGCAACAAATGCCACATTAACCGCTTCTGTACCTGTGGCTTTGGGATGGGCGATTACAGGCACACTCTCCAAACTGATTGTAGGCAATGGAACCAACGCTGTAAGCTTCACTATTCCTGCAACAGTAGTTTACACAGGTTTGGTGGATGTGAAGAACCAGGGCACATTGGTTTTACAAAACAGCACCTTACCAACATTAGGAACACTGGAATCAAACTCTACCGTGAATTACAATCACACGGGTGCTTCCACAGTGGTATTTCCAACAGCAAATGGACCTTACGGTAACCTAACGTTGCAAGGTACTGCTGCTGCAACGGACATTCGCAATCTGCCGGCTTCAAGCTCGGTTGGTTTACCTTTCCAGGTCTTGGGTAATCTCACGGTAAACAACGTTACTGTACTCGGAGCAACAGGTGCACCGTTCACCTACATGGGTCTTCAAGGAGATTTGACTGCTTCGAATGGCGCTATCTTCGGTGGCAGCCCGGTATTGAATACAAGCTCTGTGCCCAGTATCTTGACTCTTGGCAACGGCAATCAGGTGTTCTCATTCCCGAATGATACTATTGGCCTTTATATTCTTAGCAGTACGAAATCAGCCGGAACATTTACACTTGGCAACAATACCACATTGCTGACCTACGGTCAATCAGGTACCTATACAGGAACACAGTTTATTTATTCAGGAACAGCGTCATTCACAAGCAACGCGGGATCAGTATTGGCTCAAACCGCGAATGCTAATCTAGATGTGGCATTTACGGGCACGGGGACATTTAACTTGGGTGGTAATGTGAATGCAGCGAGCAACGCTTCGACGTTCTTCTCTTCACCTGTTACCCCCAACAGCTCGGTTTATTTTGATATGGCAACGGGCACTACTTTGAATGATGGCGGCAACACGATTACCGTATCCAATCACTTTGGTGCCGATGGCGATGGAACTGCCTATAATTTGACAGGAACACTTGTGATGGCTACATCTAGTGGGGCAACACGAATTCAAGATAACAATACAAATCAGGGCTTGTGCGTTGCTGGGTTGAATAACCTTACATTAGCATCAACTGCTTCGGCGGGCAATATCAGTATTCAGCCTCAAGTTGGAAACAACACGCTAACTGTGAAAGGTAACCTCACCATTGGTGGTACTGCTACAGGGTCAAAGCTTCAGCCAAACAATAACACAATTTCACTAAGAGGTAATTTCGCTGATTCGCGCACTATCGATATGATAGATGCAGACGGGTCGACGCTTGCTTTCACCGGAACTTCCCCACAAACCTTTAGCTCAGCCTTTGCTTCGGGAGAATCATTTAATGATGTGGTTGTGAATAATGCTGCAGGTGTGAGCTTCACATCAGGAGATATGCGAATCACTGGATTGGGATCCTTGGCTTGTCAAAACGGAATTTTGAACACGGGTGGTGGAAAGGTGATTTTGAATTCGACAGCCACAATCACAGAAACGACAACATCCTACGTGCTTGGCAATGTGGAATCGGTAAGAACTCTAACGAATGCATCGAATAACTTTGGAGGTATGGGTTTAGCGATCGCTGCAGTGGGCGCAGAGCCAGGGTTGACCACGGTGACAAGAAACACCGGCAACAGCACGAATGTTGGTTGTTCGAACTCTAGTATTCTAAGAAGTTTCACCGTTACACCAGCAGTTAACACTGGTTTAAATGCAGCTATTTCATTCGGCTATAACCCTTCGGCTGAATTGAACGGATTGATTCAAGGCGAACTTGATTTGTTTATGGGATCATCTGCGCTTAACGCGAATGCAGGAGCAACGTTGTTTAGTAAAAACGGATTGGATGGTTTTACCGGTGTAATCACAGCAGCGATACCCCAAACACTGTACTATCTAGATGCGGATGGTGATGGATATACCGCGACTGGTGTAGGTTCGACGCAGTTGGCTTGCGCAAGTCCCGGTGCAACTTGGGTTACATCTACGCTTGGTGATGATTGCAACGAGGCTAGCGCTGCTGTCAACCCTGCGGCGAACGAAGTATGTGATGACTTTATCGATAACGATTGTGAGGGTGGTGTTGATGAATACTGTTCTTCGTTGATCGGAAATGACTCTCCAACTTATGCAACCAATGTACTCTTCAGTACCAATAATTCTTACCCAAATTGCTATGCGATAACCGGTAACCTGGATGGTGCATCCGATTCACCTCAGTCTTCAACCTTTGCGGGTCTAGATGAATGGTACCGCTTCACGGCACAGTCAACAGGTGTTAGTATTACATTGACTAGCGCAGGAAATGACGATGTCATTGAATTGTATCAAAAGGCTGGTTCGGTGTATACACTCATGCCCGGAGGCATTGAAAACGCGGGTTCAGGAGCAGGTGACTTTGAGCGATTGAATTATACAGGACTAACCCCCGGAGTTATTTACTACATTTCTGTAGGAGCTGCTAATGGTGTAACTGGAGGTAACTACACACTGTGTATTCAGCATTTGATGCCAAGCACATGTGCTACAGTTATCCCTGCCGGTGGATTGAATCTCTGCGATACATACAAGGCCATTTATCGTGGCGCAGCATCACAAGGGGTTAGCTATACGTTTAATTTCACTCCAACGGGCGCAACGGCTGGTAATGCAACAACGCTTTCAGGGACGAATGGTTTGATAACGCTTTCCAACCCAACCCTTGCCTTGCGTTATGCAGGCACGTATGCGGCGTCAGTCGATGTTCGTTACAACTTGTTGAATAGCGCTAGTGCAGCAGAGCCGATTGATGTGTTGGGGTCTTCCGGTGGCAACTGTTCCAATGTTGTAATTCGAGTTCAACCGAACGCAGAGGTTCGTGCATCACAGCGTTGCAATTCATCGTTGTTGCGCAGCAATTGGTTGGTGGGCAATGCGGTTGCAGGAGAACCGAAAGCTTGTGGCGTACAGAACTACACTTTTGAGTTTACACAAGTAGTAAGTTGCGCTGATGGCACATCCGTATCGGTATTACCAAGCACATACACAACAACAGGTAACACGCCGTACTTACAGTTGGGTGCTCTACCAAACTTGGGTAATGTGGGTGCCTGGAATGTGCGTATTCGTCCGAACTTCGCATACGGATCCGGTATTTACGGCCCTATGCATCGCATACAGGTAGCGGGCACTGCAGCTTCCGGTGAGTTGGAGTATGAGTTGGTAGATATGGAGAAGGCAACGGATGTTGATGCAACAACCGCGATGGTCTACCCCAACCCAAACAACGGTGAGTTTGTGAATGTGAGCTTGAGCAACCTTGAGAAAGGAAATCTTCAGGTGCGTGTGTTGGATGCAGCGGGTCGCGCTGTAACTACTCGCACGTTTGCAGTTGAAGGTTCATTGAGTACAACACTCACATTCGATGAGCAGTTGAGCGCAGGAGTTTACATGATTGAAACACTCAACGCCGGCCGCGTGCAAACGCAGCGTTTGGTGGTGCAGTAAAATCATTGAAAATAGAAAATGAAAAGGGCCTCCGAAAGGGGGCCTTTTTTGGTGACTAGTGACTAGTCACTTGTGGCTAGTGGCTATTGGCTAGTGGCTAGTGGCTAGTGGCTAGTGGCTAATGACTGGATGACGAAAGGTACGCTTAATTTACAAAGGAAAACGCTTTCGATCCTCAGTCTCTATCACCTACTGCCTACTACCTAAATCAGGCGTTGCTCTTCCAAATGAACGTCGCTACGGAAGTGACGATGTAGAGCAGTATAAGCAGCGGTATGATGAAAAGCCAATTCTCAAATAAGGCGTAAACTGCAATTGAAAGAAGGGCTCCTAATATGGCAAATGCAGTTTGTGTTTTATTCGCGGCAATACCACCCGGTTTGAACTTGAATGAAAACATTTCAACCTGAGAGACCATCAGAAGGGAGGTAATAATGAAGAACGTAACCACGAGGTTGGTGGGCCACACCCATTGGTCGGTGGGTAGCATGGCCGGGTGATTGCTCTCTACAACAATCGCCAGCATAGAGGCCCAGAAGATACCGTTGGCAGGTGAGGGCATACCGTTGAACGTTTTTCCTGTCGACTCTGAAACATTGAATCGAGCGAGACGATAGGCAGCGGCAAGCACATTCGCAAAGGCTACATACTTCAACGGCTGCAATTCACCGTCGAGTGATTGCTCGAGCATGGTGAAGATGATCAGCGAAGGAACCAGTCCAAAAGAAACGACATCGGCGAGTGAATCGAGCTCACGTCCCATATCGCCGTTTACTCCAAGCTTGCGCGCGGCAGCGCCATCGAATAAATCGAAAAGTGCTGCAAGGAAAATGAGGTAAACAGCCGAAGTTGCATCAAACGAATGCGCGATATGGTAAGATGCAATTGCACCACACGTCAGGTTGGCCAGTGTGAGTGCGTTCGGCAAAAGCCTAAGTACTTTCATGGGCAGTTAGCCTTACAGGGTTTGCTTCACCTCAACTTCTTCGAATGCTTCGACGTTGTCGCCCACTTCAATGTTGTTGAAGCGATCGATGTTGAGACCGCATTCGTAGCCTTTCACAACTTCTTTCACATCGTCTTTGAAGCGCTTCAATGAACCCAGTTCGCCGGTGAAGATTACGATACCGTCGCGAATTACGCGCACCTTGCTGGTGCGACCAATTTTTCCGTCGAGTACCATACAACCCGCAATGGTTCCCACTTTGGTGATTTTGAACACCTCGCGAATTTCGGCTGTGCCGGTAATCTGCTCTTCGATGCGCGCAGATAGCATTCCTTCCATCGCTTCTTTGACCTCTTCGATGGCCTTGTAGATGATGGAGTATAGCTTGATTTGAATCTCTTCGTTTTCGGCAATTTTGCGGGCAGGAGCGCTTGGTCGAACCTGGAAACCGATGATAATCGCATCGGATGCGCTGGCAAGGAGTACATCAGACTCGCTGATTTGTCCAACACCTTTGTGAATGATACGTACCTGAATTTTTTCCGTTGAAAGTTTTTGCAACGAATCGGTGAGTGCTTCCACAGATCCATCCACGTCACCTTTAACGATGAGGTTAAGCCCTTTGAAGTCGCCCAATGCGATACGACGACCAATTTCTTCGATAGTGAGGTGCTTCTTCGTGCGCAGACTTTGTTCGCGTTGCAGTTGCTGACGTTTCAAAGCGATGTTGCGGGCTTCGCGCTCGTCTTCCATCACGTTGAATTTATCGCCCGCGTTTGGAGCACCTTCAAAACCGAGCAGTGATACCGGAGTGGCAGGGCCTGCTTCGTTCACTTTCTGTCCGCGTTCATTGAACATCGCTTTCACACGTCCGCTGTTGTGGCCCGCGAGAATTGCATCGCCCACGCGAAGCGTTCCGGCTTCAACGAGCAGCGTGGTTACATAACCGCGGCCTTTGTCGAGAGCCGATTCGATTACCGTTCCGACAGCGCGCTTCTCAGGGTTAGCCTTGAGGTCGAGCATGTCGCTCTCGAGCAATACCTTTTCAAGAAGTGCATCGATGTTGAGACCTTTCTTGGCTGAGATTTCCTGGCTTTGGAATTTACCGCCCCATTCTTCCACCAAGATATTCATGGCAGAAAGCTGTTCGCGGATTTTATCGGAGTTGGCTCCGGGCTTATCAATCTTGTTGAATGCGAAAATCATAGGCACACCTGCCGCCTGAGCATGGGAGATGGCTTCTTTCGTTTGTGGCATCACGCTATCGTCGGCTGCGATTACGATGATGGCTAAGTCGGTTACTTTAGCACCACGTGCACGCATAGCGGTAAACGCTTCGTGACCGGGAGTATCGAGGAAGGTGATTTTTCTTCCGCTAGCCAACTCAACGCTGTATGCACCAATGTGCTGTGTGATACCCCCGGCTTCACCAGCAATAACGTTAGCCTTACGAACGAAGTCGAGCAACGAAGTTTTACCATGGTCTACGTGACCCATCACCGTGATGACCGGCGGACGCGTAATCATGTTTTCAGGGCTGTCTTCTTCTTCAGCAATTTGCTCAATAACATCAGCACTTACAAACTGTACCTCGAATCCGAATTCACCGGAGATGATGTTGATGGTTTCCGCATCAAGGCGTTGGTTGAGCGAAGCGAAGATGCCTAGCTGCATGCAAGCCTTAATGATTTCAGTTGGCTGAATGTTCATCATGGAAGCCAGTTCACTCACGGTAACGAACTCGGTAAGTTTCAATACCAAGTTTTCTGCTTGCTGGCGTGCGGCTTCCTCTTCGGAGCGACGCGCCACGAAGTCACGCTTTTCACGGCGGAACTTACTTGATTTCGATTTTCCTTGTCCGCCCAAGCGAGCCAATGTGGCCTTCACCTGGTTCTGTATATCTTGTTCGCTGAGTTCTGTTTTCTTGGGTTCAGCAGGTTTTGCCGTGTTTCGCTGACGGCGATCGATTTCCTGTTGACGTTGAATATCAACCTTACCGACACGTTTGCGTTTGCGCTTTTCAGCTTCGGCGTTGGCGGCTTCAGCTTTTTTCTTGTCGGGTTCTGTTGGGAGTTCTATTTTACCCATCAGTTTTACTCCCGATAGTTTTTGAACATTTACTCGGATGAGTTCCTTTTCCGGTTCAGGAGCTTTTTCAGGTTCTGGTTCCGGTTCCGGAGTTACGACCGGAGTAGGCTCTTCGACTGCTTTTTTAGCTTTTCCCTTTGTTGCGGGTTTTGTTTCTTCCGGAACTTCAGGGGTATCTTCTTTCTTTTTACGACCTTTTGTCTTTGGTTTTTCCAAAGCAGATAGGTCGATTTTACCAACCACTTTTACATCGCCCACTTTTTCTTCCTCTTTAGCGGGCTCTTCCTCTTTTTTCTTGATCGTTTTCTTGGGAGCTTCAGCGGTTGGTTCAATTACAGGTTCTGCAGCCGGTTCAGCCGGTTTTGCTACCGGCTTTTCCTTCACTTCAACTTTGCGCTTGAATTTGCTGTAGTCGATTTCTGGCTCTTCTTCTTCTTTCGAAGTGCCTTTGCCTTTCTTATCTTCAAGAGTGATGGTGGATCGCGATTCGCGCACCTTGGCAGCTGTTGCGGCCGATTTTTCTTTTGCGGCCTGGTCTCCGGCAAATTCGCCAAGAAGCAGTTCATATGCATCCGCTTCAATCTTCGCCATCGGGTTGTTCTCTATCGAAACGCCTTTCTTCGAAAGGAATTCTACGATAGTGTCCTTGCTAACGCCGAGCGTTACTGCTGCTTTTCCAAGCCTTTGTGGTCCTTTTACTTCAGACATAATCCAAAAAGTTGTCGGGAGAGCACAACGCAATGGCCAGATTCAGGGAGCTATATGTTTGCTTCTGCTTACTGTTTCATTGCTTTATACTCTGTTGACGTTTGCCGTTGTGATAAATTTATTTGCGGGTGCAAGTTAGTTTGTTTTGTCGGGTTTCTTCATAAAATCATGAATTTCATGGTATTTTTAAACCCGTGACATGGAGTTGAGGCTTCGTTCACATAATGGTTATGTATAGAATTTTATACCTATTTATCTTTTCATTGTATTCAGCCAGTGCGTGCCTTGGCCAGGTGAAGGTGGCTTTTTTCCTATCACCCACATGCACCATCTGTCGCTTTTATGCACTTGAAATGCGCGATTTAAATTCTGATTACTCTGTTCATGGAGTAGAGTTCATGGGTTATGCCGTGGGACCATTGCTCAACGATAGTTTGGTGAATGCGTTTCGAGAGGAGTATCAAATTCCTTTTACGATTATACGGGATGATGAAATGCATCGCCAACTGAATGCCACAGTGACTCCTGAGGTGTTTGTGCTTCGTAATGATTCGGTCATGTATCATGGGCGAATCGACGATAGCTTTGTGCGAGTAGGGAAGCGAAGAGCGCATGTAAAGAATAGAGAATTACGAAATACGCTTGACCGAATATTGCAGGGCGGTCAGGTTGAGGTTGACCATGTTCCTGCGGTGGGTTGTATTATTGAAAAAAATTAGCTATGAAAAAAGGAGTAATCATTTTTATGGTGCTATGTGCGGTCCAAATGAGAGCACAGGTGACGTTTTCTGAAAACATTGCCCCAATCATTTTTGAGCATTGCACCAAATGTCATCGCGAGGGCGAGATTGGTCCTATGCCGCTCACCAGTTATGCTGAGGTGGCTGCTTCTGCGTCCATCGTTGAGTATGTAACAGGTATTCGGTATATGCCGCCATGGACACCCGATCATACCTACCGCTCGTTTCGTGACGAGAATGTGCTGACTGACGAGGAGATTGCACTCATTGCGGATTGGGTTGCGGCCGGTGCACCTGAAGGAAATCCGGCCCTAACTCCACCTGTTCCTGTTTTTCCGGAAGGTTCTCAAGTGGGTGAGCCCGATTTGGTGCTCACCATGGCTGAGCCATTTCAGCACGTTGGAAACAATGCCGACATGTATCAGGTGTTCGTGCTGCCAACGGGCCTAACGGAAGACCGCGATATAGAAGCAATCGAAGTTCGTCCCGACAACAAGGACATTTGCCACCACGCTATTTTGGGTGTGGATGTAAGTGGCGAGGCGGCTCAGCTTGACGCAGCTACCCCCGAGTATGGCTACACGCAGTTTGGTGGATTTGGTTTTAATCCGATTGATAACTTCTTCAGTGCATGGGTACCGGGGTCAAGTCCGTTGGTTTTCCCTCCAACGCTCGGGAAAAAACTATATGCGAATTCTGATTTATTAATCCAGATGCACTATGGGCCTTCGGCAATCGATCAAACCGATCAGTCGAGTGTAAATATTTTCTTTGCAGACTCGCCTATTCAGCGGTATGTCCAAACGGCTGCCGTCAACCCATACAGTCTTGATGAACCTTTTGTCATCATGCCAAATCAGGTAAAAACATTTCACGGAACAATAGACGTTCCCTTGGATGTTTCGTTGATTAGCGTCGGACCTCATGGGCATTTGATCTGCAGCAGCTACGAGGTCTATGCCGTAAGTCCCAACCTTCAGGATACCATTAACATCATCAAGATACCGGAATGGGATTTCAATTGGCAGGGCTCATTTGCATTTCCGAATTTGACTCGCATTCCAGCGGGATATACGGTTCATTGCTTGGGAACATACGATAATACCGCGGACAATCCGATGAACCCCAACGATCCGCCACAGGTAATGACGTGGGGCGAGTCGACAACAGAGGAAATGTACTTATGCTTTCTTCAGTTTGTCTTTTACCAGCCAGGCGATGAGAATATTTCGCTGCCTATGTTGAATGAAGAGTATATGATGGTGTATCCGAAAGAGCAGTTGTTTGCGTGTTATCCGAATCCGGCCAATACGGAACTGGTCATTGGGTATCATCTATTGAAGCCTCGCGCGTTAAGCCTTGAAGTACTCGATTTACAAGGCAGGCGCATCGAAACCATCTTTGATCGCAAGTCGGTGGGCATGGGCTATCATCGCGAACGTTGCATACTGGGTGAGTTGCCCAATGGAACTTATGTGTATCGTCTTTTTGGGGAAGGTTTCGATGAGT
>JAIYBR010000270.1 GCA_027488435.1 Flavobacteriales bacterium | reverse complement strand
GCGCCAAGCTCATCCTGAATCTGTTTCATCTGTTGTTGAAGGAAGTACTCGCGTTGCTGTTTACTGATGTCGGTGTGGACCTTTTTCTGAATCTCGTTTTTCATCTCGAGCATTTGCATTTCCTTATTGAGGAGTTCCAATACCTTCGATGCACGTTTCCCGAGGTCAGCTATTTCAAGTAACATCTGTTTTTCCGGAGTCTCCACCTTCATGTTAGATGAAATGAAGTTGGTGAGAAAGCTCAAGCCATGAATGTTCTTAATGGCCATCGATGCTTCATTCGGAATGTCGGGTGAAAGCTGAATAATCTTCAGCGAAATATCTTTAAGCGATTCAAACAACGCTTGCTGCTCTTTGCTTTCGTTGTTTCGGTTTTTCTCTGGATAGACTTTTACCTGCGCTGAGAAATAGGGGTCGGTAGATACAAGCCCTGTGATTTCGAAACGCTTTTTCCCTTGCAGGATAACGGTTGTGCTGCCATCGGGCATTTTCAGCATGCGCATGATGGTGGCTTGCGTCCCGATGCGATGCAAATCTTCAAATGTTGGCTCTTCAATATCCGGATTGGTTTGCGCAACGACACCGATAATCTTGTTGCCTTTGTTGGCTTCTTGCACAAGGCGAATGCTTTTGTCGCGGCCTACCGTGATGGGTATGACAACGCCCGGAAAAAGGACGGTGTTGCGCAATGGCAACAGGGGGAGCACTTCCGGAGTATGCTCATTGTCCATTTGCTCTTCATCTTCGGGAGTGATGAGCGGTATATATTCATGGTCTTCCACTTCTTGGTCGGCCATGTAGTGTTTCCATTGCTTCATGTTGTTCAGCATTCGGAATTCGACGTGAATTCTTTATTGCGGCGTGCGCGTTTTCAAGGTAAGTGCCAACCCGTAAATACTGACTTTATGACGCGCTGTTGCGGTGATGTGATGTATCTGCGAAGATGTGCAGCAACAATGTTTTCATGGCCTCTGTCAATGTTTGTCCGCGCCGTTGCATCACCTTGGCTATGGTGCCAAATGCTTTGTCGGGGTCATACACTTCCCATCCTTCGGGTCCTCCCCACGAAAAGGAAGGGATGTGTTTGTCGGGAAATCCGCCACCATATATATTGGCATTCACTCCTGCGACTGTTCCCGTGTTGAACATAGTATTGATGCCACACTTGCTGTGGTCGCCCATGATGAGGCCGCAAAATGTCAGTCCGGTGTCAGCGAAATCCGCTTCAGCGTAGCTCCAAATTTTTACGTTGGAGTAGTTGTTTTTCAGATTCGATGTATTGGTGTCGGCGCCCAGGTTGCACCACTCGCCAATGAGCGAGTTGCCCACAAATCCATCGTGTGCTTTGTTGGAGTGGCCATAAAAAATGGAGTTGGAAACTTCGCCGCCCACTTTGCACTGTGGACCAATCGTGGTCGCTCCGTAAATTTTGGTTCCCAGTTTCAGTGTTGCATGTTCACCCAGATAGAAGCCGCCTCGTATGTGCGTTCCTTCCATGATTTCCGCATCTGCATCGATGTAGATGGGGCCATCGAGTGTGTTGAATGTAGAAGCATACACCTTGGCCGATTCATGTATGAAGAGCAGTGCCGGATTTCCGATGATCACATTCGATGGATGCATTGATTCCAATCGATGTGTTTTGGGCATGAGTTCAAAATCGAATTTCATGGCCATGGAGTTCATGGAAAACAAATCAGTGATACGATCAATCCAAGTGAGCTCGGCTTTCGATACAAGAATGTTCTCTGCATTTTCGCGCTGCGTATCGATGCAACGCGCTAATAGGGTTTCATCTTTTTTTAGCACATCACCTGGTACCATCGATTTCAATTCGCCGAGCAAAGAAGCGGTCGGAAAGAGCCGCGCATTTACATGGAGCTGCAGTTGTGCAGATGACTCAGGAAAGATTGTTCGCAAAGGCAAACGAGTATTGTTCACTGCTTCTGTGTTCATCACTCGCGCATAGCGTTGAGCCATGGTCATCATGCCCATGCGCAATTCACCGACAGGCCGCGTGTATGCTAGCGGTAGAAAACGACTCCAGACTTGATCTTCGAAAAGGACTATTTGCATCGTTGAAGGGGTGAGGGTTAAGGTATGAAGTGTAAGGTATAAGGTATAAGGGGTAAGGTATGAGGTTTAAGAGTTGAGTGGTTTCCCTGCGATTATTCTCCATTCTCCACTTGCACTCGTCATTCTCCACTTGTCACTTGTCACTTGTCATTCGTCACTCTCACCACGCCTGTATCGCCGTCGTCAAGCTAATGTGGTTGCTTGGCCCTGCGCGATGGTAGATGGCTCTTCCATAGCTGAGATGGAACTTGGAAACCTTCAGTCCGATGCCGTAAGAAAATCCTGCTGTTCCCGGCATGTCTTCGAGTTTTAGTTCTTGTCTGCGGCGGTAATTGTATGCAACCCGGATATGCAGGTTTTGAGTAATGATGAACTCAGTTCCGAATGTAATATGTCGCATCAAATTATCGCCGAACTCCCATTTTTCGTCTTCAATTACTTCGCCTGTGAGTGGGTCTGTTACCACAGCCTTGTTCGGGTTTTCCCAAGCCAGATTCCAGGTTTGAATATTCGAGTAAACAACAGATAAACGAAGAGGCGCGTGCGCAGGGCGTTTGGTAATTCCAATTTGCAGCTGCAGCGGAAGTTTTTCTCGGTTGTCTTCCGTGTAGGTTTTCAATTGATAGCCGAAGTTGTTAAGCACGAGCGATGCTGTGAAATTTTTGCGCGGATTGTGATACGTGAATCCCGCTTCGAGCGCCAATGCTAAGGAAGTGTAATTAGCCAGTGACGAATAGATAGTTTTAATCGTTATTCCGCTGCTCCATAGGCTATCGATGGTGTATCCTGCGCTGAGGTTGAGAGCATAATCGGCAGCGGAAAATTGTCCGATTTCGTCGCCGATGGCATTTGTCTCTGTCTGCTTGCCATAGTTGCAATACTGCAGCGTCGATCCCAGTGTCACCCTCGGTAAAACGCGGTGAGCATAGGTGGCATAACCCATCGCTATACCGTCGAAATAATCAACAAAGCTCAATCCTATTTTTTGATGCATGTTGCTGTCGAGCAGGGAAGGGTTGAACTGAGCCAAATGAACGTCTCCATCCTTTACCGCGAAATAATTTCCACCCATCGCCGCCACTCGTGCCGAACCAGGAATGTTGGTGAAATTGAAAGACGAGAGCCCCCCGATTTGGGCCTTTGCTGCGCATGAAGACACGATTAGTGCGACGATAACAAAATGGTGCGATTTAAACATCGGCTGCGTAAACGAATGTTGGATTTCGATATTGCGCGAAGATAGGGAAAAGGGGGAAGGGATAAGGTATAAGGGGTAAGGTATAAAGTATAAAGTGTAAGGTATAAAGTGTAAGGTATAAGGTATAAGGTATAAAGTGTAAGGTGTACGGCTAGGGTCAGATCCCTTACCCGTTATCCCTTTTCCGATTATACCTTACCCCTTATCCCTTTTCCGATTACCCCTTACCCCTTACCCCTTACCCCTCACACCTCCTTCCACTTCCACTTCCCATTCCACAAGAAAAGCATGGAGAAAAATCCAAGCGCAATGAAGTAAATCCAGTCGGCCAACCACACAAGGTGGATGGGCCAATGCCAGTTGTAAATCATCACGTAGGCTGAAGCTACGTAGATGATGACAGTACACATTTCAACCGCAAATCCTGCCAGAGTATTGCCACTTCCTTCTACGGTAGCAAGCAAAATACTCGTAAAGGCAAACGTGAGCATAGCGGGTAATACAATCATCATGGTGTCGACCGTTTGCTCAATTACATGCGCATCTTGGGTGAAGTGTCCGGCTATCCATTCCGGGTAGAGCCATAAGCCATGTGTGAGCAGCGCGATTGTGCAGAAGTTGAGAAACATTAATCGCTTCATGACTATATGCAATTCGCTTTGTCTGCGTTCTGCTATCAGTCCGGATACATAGGTTTTAGCCACCGTGCTGAATCCACCCACACTGATGTACGCGAGCGTATACATGTTGCGAATGATGAACGATGCTTGCAATTCTGACTCACCCATGCTTTCAACAAATTCATAAAATACCGTCCAGATGCCGAGACTAAGCACCATTTGGAGGGCAATTGGACCGCCCAGTCTTACAAGGGAAGTTGTGATATGTGTTGGCGCTTTGAATAGCCACTTTCGAATGGCGTATCCTTCCGGGTGAAGCTCTCGGTTCACTTCATCGTTGTGTCGAAGAATGGTGTAAATCAAAACAAATAAAAAAGCAGCACATTCTGCACAGACCGTAGCGATTCCGGCTCCTTCCACACCGAGTTTCGGAAATCCGAAATTACCAAACACAAGTGCATAATCAAGTCCGATTGTAAGCGTCGACGTAATGAGGGTCATGTAAATGAGCACCCTTGTTCGTGCAATGCCCGACCAGAATGAATCGAGCACCAAAAGTGGAGTGTAAACGATAAAACCAATCGACCGCCATGTGATGAACTCATGCATATAATGTCGCACCTCATTCGATTCTATCTTAGCATCGATTATGCCCGGCATGAGGAAGAAAAGCAGTGAAAATTGAATAGTGCCAACGAGAAAAGCCAGCCAGAACGAATTGCCGAGCACTTGGCCAACCAAGTTGTATTCGCCGGCGCCTTTTCTTCGAGCAACAAGAATTTGAGTGGCGTTTCCAAGACCAACTCCAATCATTGCAAGCGTGAGATAAATAAGACCGACAAATGCAACGGCGCTCATGGCGTTGCCATCAATCTGCGCTACGAAATAATTGTCGATGAGTACTACGATGAACTGTACAAAGATTCCAAGACTCACGGGAATTGCCACCTTTGCCATGCTCCATGGCCGGATGTCGAGTCGTTCATCTGATTGCATGATGCGAAAGTACGAAGGGCGAGGGGCGAAGTGCGAAGTGCGAAGTGCGATGTACGATGTACGATGTACGATGTGCGATGTGCGATGTGCGATGTGCGAAGGGAAAAGATAGTACTTTATTTCCTTCGCCTCTAGCCTCTAGCCTCTCGCCCTTCGCCCTTCGCCCTTCGCCCCTCGCCCCTCGCCCTTCGCCTCTCGCCCTTCGCCCTTAGTCCTTCGCCCTTCGCCCCTCGCCCCTCGCCCCTCGCCCTTCGCCCTACTTGATGAGCTCCTCATCCATCATCACGCGGCGCATGCGCTCGGAGGTGGAATGAGAAACCGGCACGAGCGGCAAACGCAGATAATGCTCGCAAATGTCGAGGTGTGCGAGCACTTCTTTTACACCTGCCGGATTGCCTTCCACGAACATGAGTTGCGTGATTTCGAGCAATCGGTAATGAAGACTACGTGCCTCTTGTAGTTCTGCTTTCAATGCATGATGCACCATTGCGCCAAACTCAGCAGGGAATGCATTACCAACGACCGATATCACTCCGTCGGCTCCTGAAGCAATGAGGGGAAGTGTAATGGCATCATCGCCGCTGATAACCAAAAAATCTTTCTTGCGATCTTTGATAATGGACATGACTTGCTCCACGTTACCACTGGCCTCCTTGATGCCGATCACATTTTTGCAATCGAACGCAATGCGCAGGGTGGTATCTGCCAACATATTGCTTCCTGTGCGGCCCGGAACGTTGTAGAGTATAATCGGAAGCTTGGAGTGCTCGCTTACTGCTTTGAAATGTTCGAAGTATCCGTTTTGAGTAGGTTTGTTGTAGTAGGGTGCCACTGAAAGTATGGCGCTAATGCCTGTGGTTTCCATACGGTCGAGCTGAATACAAAGCTCGTGTGTATTGTTGCCGCCCATTCCCAATACAACAGGTTTACGGCCGGCATTGGTCGCTAAAATTGTTTCGAGTACCAGTTTTTTATCCTCCTTGTCGAGCACTGGCGTTTCACCCGTTGTGCCCATCACAACGAGGTAGTCGGCGCCATTTTCTACCAAATGATTCGTAAGAGTTTTTAATGCTTCGACGTCAATAGTCAAGTCTTTTTTGAATGGAGTAACCATGGCTACTCCAAGGCCTTTCAGCGTGTTCATTTATTTTATTTTCGGATTGCTTAAGTATGCGTTGAGCTGTACGATGTATTTGTCGACACCAAACTGATTGCCCATGTTGAGAATGAAATCGCAGTTGCGTGCGGCGCGACTTCCCAGAGCGCCCACTTTCATTTTGGCTCTGCTTTCTTTGAAGACATAGTTGAGTGGAAGGGTATTTCCTCCGCTGAAATCAATCAGGATGTCGTAGTCGTCTGCGATGAAATTCTTGACACCGCTCACCGGTTTCAGATACCAGTTGAGATTGCTTCGTGAGAAGAAGTCAGACTCTAGTTTATGTTGTTGCCAGATGGGGATTTTCTTATCGGGTTGATCCACAAACCCCATCATCATAACCGATTTGATATTGAAATTTTCCTTGAGGTATTTCGCGTATTTCTTGAGCGATTTGAAAAACTCTTCATCGCTGTCGAGGTAGATAAATGCCACACGCTCCGCAGAGTGGAAGTTGCATCCTTTGCGCAAACGAAGTGGTTCGGCTTCCTGGTGAAAGAGCCGAACGCCGAGGGTTTTTTTCAGTCGCTGCATGACGCGAAAATAATGACGAATGAGGAATGGCGAATGACTAGTGACGAATGAGCAGTTTGACTTGCTACTCGTCACTCGCCATTCGCCACTCGTCATTAATTTTTAGCCCTTTTAAACGCATAATACACGGCAACGCCCACCGGTATCACAGCCAATCCGGCGTAGTACTCGGCTTTATCGGCCAATGCATTTTTGAAAATGAACCAGCCAATCACAGCAATGAAAAGCAACGGTAGAACAGGGTAGAAGGGCACTTTGAAGGGAGCTTCTTCGTGCGCGTATTTTTTTCGTACGATGAAAATTCCAATGCAGGCGGTCAGCAAGAAGAGCCATTCAACAAACGTCACGTATTCGATGATACTGCTGAACGATCCCCACAGGTAAACTAGAATCATGGCCCAGGCCGATTGCAGAATGATGGCATTAACAGGCACACCGAAGCGCGGATCTTTCTTCGCAAACGCAGAAAAGAAAAGTCCTTCGCTGGCCATTTGATTAAAGATGCGAGGCGTTGAAAGAATGTACAATCCGGCGCATGCGAACACAGACAATGCAATGAGTGCAGGCATCAAGTAACTCGCAGCGGGCATAATCACATTCATTACTTCTACAGCGACCACTTTCGGATTGGATGAATCGCTGAAGGATGCAATCGTATCATGGTCAATCACCTTGAAATATCCCATATTGCAAAGCACGTAGGTGAGTGTCACGGCTCCTGTTCCAAGTATCATCGCCAGTGGAATATTGCGTTTTGGATTGAGTGCATCGCCCGAAACGAAACTCGCATAATGCCAGCCTGTGTATGACCACAACACACCTACAAAAGCACCCGCGAGATTATCAGGAGCGGGTGGAGTTGAGTTAATAGCAGTGACAGCTTCAGCAGCAAACAATGCTTTGTCGCCGAGCACAAGCGCGAGCAACAATAACGCGTAAATGCCCACTATTTTCAAAACTGTTCCCACGTTGGCAAACCACTCACTCAGTTTTATTCCAAACGTGTTGAAGAGGGTGAGTACCACGATAGAAGCCATCGCTACATACTTTTCGCCTCCTTCAGGAATGTGTATGAAGTAGCCCAAGTTTTCCGCAAACACAGTGCACAAAGCAGCAATGGTTCCGCTGCTGATAACAGTGAGCAAACACCAGCCATATAAGAATCCGGGCAGAGGACCATACGCTTTATTGAGGTAGGTGTACACGCCACCTGCATTGGAAAAGCGCGAACCTAATTCGGCAAACACCAATGCTCCGAGCAGCGAAACAACGCCTCCCAGAATCCAAAGTAGAATGATTGTTTGATTGTCTCCGACTTTTGCGGCGATACCGGCCGGTGTTTTAAAAATTCCCGATCCGATGGTTGCTCCAATGGCAATCATGGTGAGCGCAAAAAGCGACAGTCCGCGAGAAGTATTGGTCATGGTGTTGGTTTGGGTCAAACGTACTACAAAAGCGTTGGAGGGGGAAATTTTAATGAGAAAAGGGAATGGAGAATGGAGAATGGAGAATGGAGAATGAGGCTGTGGCGCAACAGCTCTCCATTCTCAATTCTCCATTTCGCGAATACCACGATTTCCGTCAATCAGGGAATCCCCGTCGCGCTAAACCTCCCCATTCTCCCACATCTCCACAATATACTTGCTCCAATAGATCGATTGCTTGGCCCATTCGATTTTTAGGTGAAGCTTTTCGTCATCGGTCAACTGCCAGGGTTGATTTTCATCGCGCATTCGTTGTGTTAGATGTTGCATAATGATAGCAGATGCAACACTGACATTCAAACTTTCCGTGAATCCGACTGTGGGGATTTTCATGTAAACATCGGCCATGTGCATAGCGGTGTCTGACGCGCCTGTAAGCTCTGTTCCCATGAGTATTGCGGTCTTCTTGCTTAAATCAACTTCGTGCAACGCAATGGTTTTTTCATGAAGTGCTGTGACGACAATTTGATAGCCTTTGTTTTTGAGCGTGTTCAGACAAGTTTCCGTGTTGTTCTTTCCGGCTTCATTGTATCGGTGCATTCTAAGCCAGTCACTCGATCCTTTTGATATTCTTCGGTGATGAGAAAAAGTGTGTTTGTTTTCGATGATATGTAAATCCTGAACTCCAAAGCTTTCAGCACTGCGTTGTATGGCGCTGGTATTTTGTGCCTGATATACATCTTCCATCACAAGCGCCACATGGCGCGTGCGCTCTGCGAGAATCTGCTCGAACAGATTGCGCTTATGCTCGGTGATATGCTCGGAGAGCAGTTCGTAGAGGCGGGAAAGCATGGGGCGAAGTTAGAGATTGGAGAATGGAGAAAGGAGAATGTCGTCGCCCTCATTCTCCATTCTCCTTTCTCCTTTCTCCTGTTGACTCTTAATTTCTCCCCCCTATTATCCCCTGAAACCCTCGTTTTTGTGGAGTTTTTTACGCTGAAACCTCTGCTTTATCAACAGGAAGTGTGTTTTTTCAACAAAATCAGTGAATTTTCCGCTCCTGCTCTTGCTTTCAGAGGATAGTTCATTCTACATTCGCTACACTAAGCAGAAAGCTTAGATGTTTAACCCATTTAAAATTTATCAAAATGAACAAAGCAGAATTGATCGAAGCAATGGCAGCTAATGCCAAGATTTCGAAGGCTGATGCTAAGAAAGCATTGGACGCATTCATCGAAACTACTACAAAGGCCCTCAAGAAGGATGACCGCGTAGCATTGGTTGGTTTCGGTTCTTTCAGCGTGAGCAAGCGTGCTGCACGTAAAGGCCGTAACCCACAAACTGGTAAGGAAATTCAAATCAAAGCTAAGAAGGTTGTACGCTTCAAAGCTGGTGCAGAGCTTTCTACCAAAGTGAAGTAATTCACTTGTGTGAAACAAAAGATGGAGGGTCGGGCGAAAGTCCGACCCTTTTTTTTAATGACTAGTGACGAATGACAAATGACGAATTTGCCAGAAGTGTTACGCCTGTATTAGTCATTAGTCACTAGTCATTAGTCACTAGTCACTAGTCATTAGTCACTCGCCACTTTCTTATATTCGCATCCTTAATTCTAAAATCTTAACCCCAACCCTCCCATGCGTTTCCGTCCAGGCGTTCTTACCGGTGATGATGTAACCGAAGTGTTCAATCACGCTCTTGAAAATCAGTATGCACTTCCTGCAGTCAATGTGATTGGTACAAACAGTATTAATGCAGTGCTCGAAACTGCGCGTGAAGTAAACTCTCCGGTCATCGTTCAGTTCAGCAACGGCGGAGGTGCGTTCTTCGCAGGAAAGGGTTTGAAGAACGATGCACAACAAGCGTCCATCATCGGTTCGGTGAGCGGTGCGCATCACGTGCACATGGTGGCGAAGGAATATGGTGTGCCTGTGATATTACACACCGACCACTGCGCGAAAAACATCATCGCTTGGATGGATGGCATGCTCGCTCACGGTGAAACGTATTTCGAGAAAAATGGTCACTCGTTGTTCTCATCGCACATGCTCGATTTGAGCGAAGAACCGTTGCACGAGAACATCGAAATTTCAAGCGCATATTTCGAGCGCATGAACAAGATGGGTATCACACTCGAAGTGGAATTGGGTGTTACCGGCGGAGAAGAAGACGGTGTCGACAACAGCGGTGTAGATAGCTCGAAGCTCTACACACAGCCCGATGAAGTGGCATACACCTACGAACACCTTTCAAAAATTTCAAAGCGATTTACCATCGCTGCAGCATTTGGAAATGTGCACGGTGTATACAAGCCGGGTAATGTCAAGTTGGAACCAAAAATTCTAAAAAACTCACAGGAGCACATACAGCAAAAATTTAATACGAAGTCAAATCCCGTTCATTTCGTATTCCATGGCGGTAGCGGAAGCACGCAAGAAGAAATTCGCGAAGCCATCAGCTACGGCGCAATCAAGATGAACATCGACACCGACATGCAATACGCTTTCCTTAGCGGAGTGCGCGATTACGTGCTCGGCAAGCAAGGATACCTCATGTCGCAAATCGGCAACCCCGATGGCGACGACAAACCCAACAAGAAATTCTATGACCCACGCGTGTGGTTGCGCGAAGGCGAAAAGACATTCGTGACGCGACTCAAGCAGGCGTTTGAGGATTTGAATTGTGTGGGGAGGAATGGCTAGTGGCGAGTGGCTAGTGGCGAGTGGCGAGTGGCGAGTGGCGAGTGGCGAGTGGCGAGTGGCGAGTGGCGAGTGGCGAGTGGCGAGTGGAATAAAAGAGCCATAAGTTATACTGTTTAGGAATAGGGTTTTTTTGAGGATGCTTTTTGTTTTGCAAGCAAATAGTTTGACCCATGAAGCAATATTTAAAAGGTCCCTTGCAGATAAAGTCTTTTGAGTTTGGCGCCGATGCATATAAACTTTGTTCGCTGCTTTGGAAGTCTGACAAAGAATGGATCTTGACTCGACAATTAATGCGTTCTTCGACTTCCATAGGAGCGATGTGTGCAGAGTCTGAGCACGCTCAAAGTAAATCTGATTTTATTAATAAGCTTTCTATTGCCCGCAAGGAATGCAACGAGTCAATATATTGGATTGCCATGATGTTTGAGGTTGGCTTAATCAAAGAAAATGTGGCCGAACGTCTCGGGTCACAGGCTGAAGAGCTCATGCGAATCTTGACAGCAAGCATCAAAACTGCACAGGCTAATCTCAGAGTCTCTAAGAGGAGTTAGTGGCGAGTGGCGAGTGGCGAGTGGCGAGTGGCGAGTGGCGAGTGGCGAGTGGCGAGTGGCGAGTGCCTGCTAAGATCTGAG
>JAIYBR010000199.1 GCA_027488435.1 Flavobacteriales bacterium | reverse complement strand
TACCTGCATGATTGAAGAGTATTCGAACTTGCTCTTCAAATTGAGAGCAATCTCTTCCTGGTATTTCGCTCTTAGGCGTGGAGTGTATTTCATTTCAATGTCTCCCCTGATTTCTTAGAAAAACGTTCTAGTTTACCATCGGCATTTCTTCTGCGGCCTATGCGTGTTGCGTTGCCTTTCGCATCAACAACTTTTACATTGCTGATGTTGATTCCTGCAGCGATAGATTCGATTCCACCCTGTGGGTTTTGCGCAGAAGGCTTACGGTGTTTTTTCACCAGATTCACGCCCTCGACAACCACACGGTCGTTGTCGCGATTCACTTCTACAACACGGCCTTGCTTGCCCTTGCTGTCGCCGGTAGTTACAACTACCAAATCGCCTTTTTTTACTTTAACTCTTTTGAACATCGGTTATTCATTTTAGACGCTTTCACGTCTTATTGATTCTTAGATTACTTCAGGTGCGAGTGAGATAATTTTCATATAGTCCTTCTCGCGGAGCTCACGAGCTACAGGGCCGAAAATACGTGTGCCACGTAATTCACCACCTGCATTCAGGAGCACAACTGCATTGTCGTCGAAGCGGATGTAGCTGCCATCAGCACGACGAACTTCCTTTTTCGTGCGCACGATAACCGCTTTTGAAACGGTACCCTTCTTCACGTTACCGCTTGGAAGTGCATCCTTAACGGTTACAACAATCTGATCGCCGATAGAGGCATAACGACGACGTGTTCCACCCAGTACTCGGATAACAAGCACCTCGCGGGCTCCACTGTTGTCGGCTACTTTCAGTCGTGATTCGTTCTGTATCATTTTCTTATTCTTTTAATGGTTGTCTTACAACCTGTACTTCTCTTTTTTCATGCTACGGAATTGCACCGCAACGGTATCCGGATTATTCCGGCAAATTGATTATTTCGCCTTTTCAACGACTTCAACCAGTCTCCAACGCTTGAGCTTACTCATTGGTCGGGTCTCCATGATTTTCACCGTATCGCCGATTCCGCACTCACCCTTCTCGTCGTGAGCCATGAACTTCTTCGAGTACTTCACGAACTTTCCGTATTTTGGGTGCATTATTTTGGTCTCAACCATTACCACCACCGACTTTTCCATCTTGTTTGAGGTAACAATACCAATTCTTTCTTTACGAAGGTTTCTTTCCATGGTGTGTAATTATTTCCCGTTGTTTTTACGTTGGTTCAACACAGTAAACATGCGAGCAACTTCTTTGCGCTTCATACGAAGCTGCATCGGATTTTCGCTTCCGGCAACTGTGTGGTTGAATTTCATTTTTGCCAGTGCAGCTTTTTCTTCTTTAATCTTCTCGTGAAGATCGCTGTCGGCAACTTTGGTATAATCTGTAGCTTTCATGGCTTTTCTTATTCAGTGTAATCAGGACGAACGATGAACTTGGTGCGGCATGGCAATTTTTGAGCTGCCAGACGCAAGGCTTCTTGAGCGGTTGCCAATGGCACACCTTCCGCTTCGAAGATGATACGGCCAGGCTTCAGAACAGCTACCCACAATTCGGGAGCTCCTTTACCTTTACCCATACGTACTTCAGCAGGCTTACGTGTAAGTGGTTTGTCCGGGAACACTCGGATCCACACTTTACCTTCACGCTTCATGAAGCGAGTGAGAGCTACACGAGCAGCTTCAAGCTGACGTGATGTCAAGAAGCCTTCATCAAGGGTTTTGATAGCGAAGCTTCCAAACGCGAGTTGTGATCCGCGATGGGCGATTCCTTTAATCTTACCCTTCTGCTGCTTCCTGTATTTCGTTCTTTTCGGTTGTAACATGACGTTCTATTATCCTGATGTCTTAATTCAATTTTCTGTTGTGGATATTATGCGTTACCACGTCCGCCGCCTCTGCGCTCTCCACCACCGCGACGGTCTCCACCACCGCGACGGTCTCCGCCACGACGATCACCACCCGGACGCTCGCTGCGACCACCCTCTGAACCTGGACGGCGTGCTGCGGTTGCTTGGCCGAAGTTTGGCGACAAGTCACGCTTACCATAAACCTCACCGCGGCAAATCCATACTTTCACTCCAATACGACCGTAAGCCGTGTGAGCTTCTGCGTGATGGTAGTCGATGTCAGCGCGGAGGGTATGCAATGGTGTACGACCTTCCTTGTATGTTTCTGAACGAGCAATCTCAGCTCCATTCACACGACCGGCAACAGTCACCTTGATACCTTCAGCCCCCATACGCATACTTGTTTGGATAGCCATTTTAATCGCACGACGGTATGAGATACGTCCTTCGATCTGACGGCAGATTCCATCTGACACAAGGCGTGCATCCAATTCAGGGCGCTTGATTTCAAAGATGTTGATTTGGATATCCTTACCTGTAATCTTCTTCAACTCTTCTTTCAACTTATCTACCTCTGAGCCTGCCTTACCGATGATAACACCAGGGCGAGCCGTGTTGATAGTTACGGTAACGAGTTTGAGCGTGCGTTCGATAACGATCTTCGATACCGAAGCCTTCTTCAAACGAGCCATAAGATATTTGCGAATTTTATCATCCTCAACGATCTTATCGCCGTAGTTGTTA
>JAIYBR010000184.1 GCA_027488435.1 Flavobacteriales bacterium | reverse complement strand
CTCATGCTTGCCAAACGCTTCCGCTTCCTTATTGGTATGAAGAAAATAAATGAATGAAAGAAATTGAAACGCCATGAGCGCGAGCACAAACGAAACCAGATTGAGTAAGATATCTAATGGAGCAATGCATTCCCTTAACAACTGAAAGCGGGCACTGCAGTAGAGATAGGTAATGACGAATAATGCAGGTAAGAGGAAATTGTTGATGCAGAATTTATGAAACGGCCGACTGAGCGTGGCAATTATCGGAAACCGATAGCCATGCATCATATACGTGTACAGGTTATATCCACTAATGAAACCACCCACCGAAAATCCGAGCATGGCAAAAGAAAGGATGCCGGTATTTCCTAAATATTCCGGCACGAGAAACTGTTGCGGAATGCCAATGCGATTACCCAGATTACCCGCAACTACTCCGAACAGCAACACCCAGATCGCGAGCAAAAAATGATTCTTCTTCAGATGCAACAGCAGCAACTGAAACGGAAAGAAGTAACGCCAATGTCGACGATTGGAATGCACGCCTTAAAAGTAATGACTAATGACTAGTGACTAATGACAAATTGGTCACTCGTCACTCGCCATTTGTCACTCGTCATTTGTAATTTGTAATTTGTCATTATTCACTCCCCTCTTTCGCGTTCGCGGCGCAAATCCTTCTCTTTGGTGTCGGCGCGTTTGTCGCCTATGTTTTTTCCTTTTGCCAGTGCGATTTTGAGCTTAGCAAAACCTTTTTCACTGATGAAAAGTAACGTGGGAACGATGGTGATTCCGGCGTCTTTCAGCTTGCGATCAATCTTTCGAAGCTCAATTCGATTGAGCAGTAGTTTGCGTTCGTTACGCTCCTTATGCTGGCTATAGCCCGCATTTGAGTATGGACCGATGTACATATTGATGACGAAAAGCTCCCCGTTGCGCATCTTGCAATAGGCATCACCAATGTTGGCTTTGGCGGCGCGAATGCTCTTTATCTCTGAGCCCGAAAGCACAATACCTGCTGTATATTCTTCGAGAAGGAAGTAGCGAAACAGCGCTTTCTTATTTTGAATTTCGATAGCCATTACCAACCGCAAAAGTAGTGTATGCTTATGCGCCCGCAGCATTAGTCACTAGTCACTAATCACTAATCACGAGTAACTAGTGAATAGTAAATAGTAACTAGCCAATAATAACCAGCGATTCCTCACAAATCTCCTCCATATCCAACATATCATCCCACTCCGCATCAATTCCATTGAGAAAGTGATACTCTTCCTGCCTGCGGAAATACCGTTTTACAGATGAAAGATCCGCGGGCGATTTCGAAACCAGCCAAAGGCGCTGATTCCATTGAAACGGAGGCTGACTAGAATTTCTGGCGACAAAATCCTGAAGCCAGTATTGCAGTGTTTCAATCGCCACAAAAACATCGGCCTTGGACGGAACTTTCAGCAATAAATGAACATGATCGGGCCGGACGCACACATCCACGCATTCAATTCCTTTGTATGCCATGACCGTGCGAGTGAAGTGACCGGCATCCTCCAAGATGCTCTCGTCGAATGGCGTTTTGCCTTGCGACACAAACACTGCAACGTGATAATATATAATAATCATGTTGAAGAATAGGCCAGCAAACTAATTCGACACACCAAAGCACCAAGCTAGTATAACATTCCTCTTTGGAATAAAGTGATTGGCCGAACAAGTAGAGCAGCGAAATAAAATGGCATAAAAAAAGAAGGAGGCAAAACCTCCTTCTTCCATCGTTTCGATATGTGTCGATTACTTTCTTGAAATCTCGATGTCTGCGTTCACCTGCATTTCGTCAGATGCAACAGCAGAGGGGAAATTCATGCCTACGCCAAAGTCGGTGCGCTTGATGGTGCCCGTTACTTTGAATCCGGCTACATCAACACCTTGCTTGGTTTGAATGGTTGCATTGTGACGCGCTTTCAATTCGATTGGCTTAGTTACTCCGTGCATGGTGAAATCGCCTTTCACGATGTAGTCCTTCTCTCCTACTTTCTTCATAGAAGTGCTCTTGAACGTAATGGTTGGGAATTTTGCCGCATCGAGGAAGTCTGCCGTTTGCAAGTGGCCATCACGTCCTTCTGAGCCCGTATAGATGCTGTTGGCTTGCGCTGTCAGTTCAATCTTGGCGTCCGAAAAATCGGCTGCTGAAGCTGAAACCTGAACATCAACCGCTTTGAATTCGCCTTGAAGTTCAGCAATACCCTGGTGATTGAGTGTGAAGCCGAGGCGTGAGTGAGAAGCGTCGATTCCCCAGTTGGTTACTTCGATAGCTGTGAAAGAGAAAGTGGCCAAAACAACGGCCGCGAGAATGAGTTTTTTCATAAATGATTTAATATTGATTTTGATTGTGCAAAAGTGGATTTGCTCATGGTGTTAAACATTGATGCAGGTTAAGAGTTCATGTGCGAAGGGCGAGGGGCGAGGGGCGAGGGGCGAGGGGCGAAGTGAAGTACAAATTACGAAGTAAAAAGTACGGTCGAGTTGCTGTATTTGGTTTGCGGCAGGGGTGCCAATATCAACCACATGCGCCCTGCTCCCCTCTCCTGTGGAGAGGGGTTGGGGGTGAGGCCGGCATCGAAGGGAAAATACCCCTCGACTTCGCTCGGGGACCGAGCACTTCGCATAGGATGAGCACCTTGGCTTCGCTCGGTGGGCGCACGCGTCGGCCGAGCGAAGCCGAGGCCATTCTCTTGGCAGAAATAACGGCGCCCGAGCGAAGTCGAGGTCCGGTGCCATGTGCGAAGGACGATGTGCGAGGTGCGAAGGATAAAGGACGAAATTACAAATTACGAAGTACGATCGCGGCGCGGCTTTTTGCTAGCGGTATTGGTGCCTCAATCAGACACTCCTGCCCTGCCCTGCTCCCCTCTCCTTTTGGAGAGGGGCTGGGTGTGAGGCTTGCATCGAAGGGCGCGCGCCCCTCGACTTCGCTCGGGGACCGAGCACTTCGCATAGGATGAGCACCTCGGCTGCGCTAGGTGGGCGCACGCTTCGGCCGAGCGAAGCCGAGGCCATGCTTTCTGCAAGATTGACGATGCCCGAGCGCAACCGAGAGTGTTTGGTGAGTATCAATTACAAGCACTAAATACGATAGGGACGTTGCTTTCTTTCGGTTGCAGGGGTGCCGTTTTTAGTGACCAATGACGAATGGCAAGTGGCAAGTGTACTTAAACTCGGACTTACTCTTTGGAATGAACAACTGATGTAAAAATCAAAGCCCTTACCGTACTTCGTCCTTTGTACTTAGTAATTATCAAAGGTCTCGTATACACCGCACAGCAGCACCAAAGCGCCCGTCGAAAATGTTACCGTTGCGACTGTTGCTATCATAACGCAGCCGACTATACCAACCGTCATTGCTACCGGCCGATTGTCCCGACCAATAATACGCCTCTACGTTCTTTTGAGCAAACGTCCCGAATTGTGAGCGATATCCGCCGGGCACAGCAGAGAAGCCGCTCATATTAGTTGCATTCGTGTTGGGGGCATACCACAGTCCGCTACCATCCTCCACTGTGCCCTCTGTTTTCAATTTACCACCGGCAACCGAATTCCCACCCAATGCACTGTCAAGCAACTCCCACTCGCCATTGTCGGGTACATGCCAACCCACCGGGCATAATTCGCGTGGGTCCGTCACCGCATAAAAATTATAGATGCGCCCATACGGACAGGCGATGGTAGCAATGTTGTCATAATAACAACTGTAAGGCTGTAAAATGGAGCTCGCCCACCCGTTATCATCCTCGACAATAAAAATTTGATCCCCGTTTTGGAAATGCCCTACGTTAAGATTCTCCGCCATCCACTCCCTGCCGTTCACCGTAATGGTCTTGTACACATTACCGTCATAGTCGGTCACGCTTCCATACGTCACCTCCTCATTGTGCACGCTCTCGAGTCCGCACGTATGCGGCAAACCATCGGGCGGAATGGGATTGGCCGCGCTCAAACCGGGGATT
>JAIYBR010000234.1 GCA_027488435.1 Flavobacteriales bacterium | reverse complement strand
CCACGCACTTCCATGACACTCGAAGAATACATGGAAAGCCAGCAAACAGAAAACGTAAGCTCATATTGGAAAGAAATACAGGAAGAGGAGGCTGAGGCTAACCGTGAGTATTCTAAAATCATCAAAATCGGCAGCCAAGGATTTGAGAATATTTTCGGATCGAACGAAATTGAAATTCGTCCACAAGGATCTGCCGAGTTAACTTTCGGCGTTAACTCGTCAAAGACTGACAATCCGCGCATTCCTGAACGACAGCGCCGCATCACCACCTTCAACTTCGATCAAAAAATACAATTGAATGTGGTGGGAAATATCGGTACACGGATGAAGCTAAACGTGAACTACAACACCGAAAGCACATTCGATTTCGAGAACCAGATGAAGTTGCAGTATACAGGAGATGAAGACCAAATTCTTCAAGGAATCGAATTGGGTAACGTTTCGCTTCCGTTGAATGGTTCATTAATTCAGGGAAGCAGCAGCTTGTTTGGCGCTAAAGTCTCCACCAAATGGGGTCGATTGAGAAACACAACCGTAGTATCACAGCAGCGCGGTGAGAGGAAAGAGATTACCATTCAAGGTGGTGCGCAATCAACCAACTTCGATATAACTGCCGATAATTACGAAGCCAACAGACACTATTTCCTTTCGAGCTGGTTTCGGGAGGAATATGACAGAGCAGTGTCTTCGCTGCCTGTTGTTGGAAGCGGAGTAAACATCACGCGCATAGAAGTGTGGCTCGTGAATCTTCAGGCCAACACACAAGACGTTCGAAATGCGATCGCATTTACCGACCTGGGCGAAGACCCTGACTACATGTCTTCGGACCTCACCGATGGTGCCGGTGGTGTGCCGATGCAGAATGAATTACTCTTCGACAACCCATCTAATGCGCGCACTTCTGCCGGCAATCCATCTAACCTCAACAACGATATTTATATGGAAACAACGGGTACTGACCCGTTGAATCCCAGCACTCCATTTTCCCAGTCGGTTTTGAATGGAACTCAAGCTATTCAAGCTCTTTCGCAAAATGGAGCTGGTGGCTACAGCAGAATGCAGAATGGAACACACTTCGAGCGTGTAAATAATATGCGTAAACTGACGCCTACTGAATTCAGTTACAACACTCGATTGGGATTCATTTCGTTGAAGCAATCGCTCAACAACGCAGAGGTTCTGGCTGTTGCCTACGAATATACGCTCAACGGGAAGACGTATCAAGTGGGAACCATTTCGCAAGATGGGTTTGCAGCGCCTCAAGCACTTATTCTGAAACTCATTAAGCCAAGTATTACACGGGTAAAACTGAGCAACAACAAACAAGCTCCTCTATGGGCCAACATGATGAAGAACGTTTACTCGTTGGGTGCTTTTGGAATCGCGCCGGAGAACTTCAGACTCGATGTGTGGTACAACAATCCGGCAACCGGTATAAACCAAAACTACATCCCTCGCCAACCGTTGGATGGACAGATTTTACTTCAAGTGCTGAACCTGGACAAGATTGATGCGCAACAAATGCCTTACCCCGATGGGTTCTTTGACTTCATTCCCAATGCAGCTACCAATGGCGGTTTAATTGATGCACAGAATGGGCGAATTTATTTTCCGGTAGTCGAACCATTCGGAAGCCACCTTTCTAAAAAAATCAGGGATGGGTTACCGGGTCAAGATGCCGTAGCCAATCAGATTATTTCACAGGTCGTTTATCAACCTCTCTACGATAGCACGAAGACGGCTGCTCAAATTCTCTTCCCCAACCTGAATCGATACCGCATCAAAGGTCAGTATCAATCGTCATCAGGTTCTGAAATTTCATTGAATGCGCTGAACATACCGCAAGGCTCTGTTATAGTAACGGCGGGCGGTATCAAACTGACAGAAGGCGTTGACTACACGGTAGACTACAACCTTGGTCGTGTGCGAATTTTGAATGAGGGTATCTTGAGCAGCGGGCAGCCCATCAAAGTTTCCACTGAAAGTAACTCGATGTTCAACCTGCAATTCAAAACCATGATCGGTAGTCGATTTGATTACAAATTCAGCGACCATTTCACTGCAGGAGCTACCTTCTTGAATCTGAGCGAACGACCTGTTACTCAAAAGGTGAATATGGGAGATGAGCCTGTAAACAATACCGTAGTAGGACTCGACTTAGCTTATCAGAAGGAGGCTCCCTGGCTCACCCAGTTAGTAGACAGAATACCTTTGATAGATACGAAAGCAAAGTCTAACATTTCATTTTCTGCAGAAGGTGCCAAATTGTTTCCGGGCCACAGTCGTGCTATCTCGGAAGACGGAAATTCCTATCTCGACGATTTCGAGGGAAGCCAGAGTGTAATTGACCTGCGAAGTCTCAACCAATGGTTCATGGCCAGCACGCCGAAGCAGCAGTTAAACTTGTTCCCGGAAGGTAATTTCGAAGACAGTTTAATTTACAACTACAATCGCGCGCGCTTGAGCTGGTATGTGATAGACCCGTTGTTCTTCCGATCGACAAGTGGTCTAACTCCACAAAACATCATTAATGATAATTGGTACAGCGACCACAGAATGCGAGAAATTTTGGAGAGCGAAGTATTTCCAAACCGTCAATTACCACCCGGAACACCTCCAAACATTGCCACCTTCGACATGCATTTTCAACCGTCCTTGCGTGGTTCGTACAACTATGAGTTGCCTTTCGGTACAAACGAATCCGCTGGTCTAACCATTGATGGAAAACTGAAAGAACCTGATAGCAGATGGGGCGGTATTCAGCGGGCGTTAACTACTACCGACTTTGAAGCAAGCAATGTTCAGTTCATTCAATTCTGGTTGATGGATCCATTCAATGATGACTCCGAAAATGACACTGGTGGTGATCTCTTTTTCAATCTTGGCAATGTGTCGGAGGACATTCTCAACGACAACAACTGGACGTATGAAAATGGTTTTCCAAGCCCAAATTCAGCGCTTGATACAGACACATCGACCTGGGGTCTTTATCCTTCACCAAACAACTTCAATGTAGTCAATGCATTCGATAATTCGGCTGGCAATTATGCCTCACAAGACATTGGACTCGATGGATTTAACAATTCGGGGGAAACATCCTTCTACGCCGATTGGCTAAGCGTTCTCAATGGATATCTGGATCCGGCTGCATACTCTGAATATGTAAGTGATCCATCAGCAGATGACTTCAGTTATTTCAGAAGCTCACAGGCAGATGCACAATCACTCAATACGCTCGAGCGCTACACCTTCTTCAACAACAATGAAGGGAACTCGGACACGGCAACACCTGACGGCTATCCAATTACTGCGACCACGCTTCCCAATTCTGAAGACATCAATCAGGACATCACACTCAACACTATTGAAAGCTATTTTCAGTATCGTGTAAGTCTGAGAAGAAATGATCTGGGTGAATCGAACATCGGTCGCAACTACATCTCCGATAGCTTTGAAACGACCAGAACAGTTGCAGACGGCACAGAGCGAAAAATTCGCTGGTATCAATTCAAGATTCCGATTAAAGAATTCGAAAGTCGTTATGGCGGTATTTCGGATTTTCGCTCAATACGCTATATGCGTGTTTTCTTAAAAGGATGGGAACAACCGGTTACACTCCGTTTTGCTCGATTGGAATTAGTGCGTGGTGAGTGGAGAAAATTCGATGGTGCGCTGAAAGCACCCGGTGAAATAGAAATGGGTGACCCACCGCCAACCATATTCAATATCGCGGCTGTTAACATCGAAGAAAATGGTAATCGTGAGCCTGTGCCTTACCTGGTTCCACCCGGTATTATTCGCGAACAAGATGTTGCCAGTGCCAATCTTCGCAGCCTCAATGAACAGTCGCTCGCTTATCAAGTTTGCAATTTGGAGGATGGCGACTCACGCGCGGCATATCGCACCGTGAACTTCGATCTTCGTCAATACAAACGCCTGCGCATGTTTGCTCACGCAGAGGCGCTCGGAATTGAAAACGAACTGAAGGATAAAGACCTTACTGTTTTCATTCGTTTAGGTTCTGACTTCAACGAAAACTACTACGAGTACGAGTTGCCTATGAAGGTAACCAACTGGTATAACAGCGATGAAGAAGCAATTTGGCCTGAAGAAAACAATTTTGATATCAAGATCAAAGATTTACAGAATCTAAAAGCTAACCGACCACCGAACACACCCATGACAAGTGAATACACTTCACGCGTTGGTGATGCTAAAATCACGGTAAGGGGAAATCCTAACATTGCCAATGTCACCGTATTGATGATTGGCGTGCGCAATCCATCCAAAATCGATAACGTATTCGCCTCCGGTGATGACGGCCGTTCAGAATGTGCAGTTATCTGGGTCAATGAATTGCGCCTCTCCGAATTCGATGAAACAGGCGGTTGGGCTGCTGTAGCGCGACTCAATGCTACTATGGCCGACTTTGCTACACTTGCCGTAGCCGGAAATATCTCAACCCCCGGCTGGGGAACCTTAGAACAAACCGTTCAAGAAAGACAACAAAAGACCGTCATGGGATTTGATGCCAACTCTACTCTTCAGTTGGGCAAATTCTTCCCCGAAAAATGGGGTGTTACTTTACCCATGTATCTGGGCTATTCAGAAACGGTCAATACCCCCCGCTACAGTCCATTGCAACCGGATTTAGAAATGAGCGATTTGCCTAATGTGAATCAAGATCTCAAACGAAAATCAGAAGACTACGTCAAACGACGAAGCATAAATTTCACGAACGTTCGTATAGCACCGAAACGAGGAGCCGCATCGGCTGAAGCTCCGAAACCACCAGCGGCAGGCGAAGCAGCTCCGCCACCTGCTCCCTCCGGAGGCGGTGGAGGAAAAGATCGATTCTATAACATTAAGAATTTTTCCGTCACCTATTCCTATAATGAGGAATACAAACGCGACATAAATATTGACTGGCGCATGAACCAAACCTATTTGGGTGCGTTCGACTATTCGTTTACAAACAAGCCGAAGGAAATTAAACCCTTCGAGAAAATTCCGTTGATTAAATCGTCGAAGTATTTAAAATGGATAAAGGAATTCAACTTCTATCCAAGTTACAAGCAAATTGGATTTCACACTGAAATGAACCGTGGTTATGAAACAAGCCGAATACGAAACAACACGCTTGAACTGACCGGTGTTTACAGCGATATTCTCATCTCAACGCAGGTACAAAAAACATGGAACTGGACTCGTGCCTATACCTTCAAGTATGATTTAACCAAGAGCCTTAAGTTTGATTTTGCAGCCAATACAACCGCCTTGATTGGCGAACCAAGAGGCGTTATTGATAAGGAAAACACGGAGTGGTTTGATGCCTACAAGGACACTGTATGGCGCAATATTCAAGCGGGAGGTAACAACACAACCTACACACACAATGTTAACTTCAGCTACAAGTTGCCTTTCGATAAATTTCCTTTAGTGGATTTCATCAGCAGTGATGCGCGCTATGCAGCTACTTACCGCTGGGACCGAGCACCGTTTTCACAAGACTCGCTTGGAAACACTATACAGAATACCCGTCAGTTACAATTAAATGTTCAAGGCAATCTGGAAACGCTCTACAATAAAGTTCCTTTGCTTAAAGACATTAACACAGGAAAGAAGCCGAAGGACGACAAAAAGAAGAACGCCAAGGAAGACCCGACGAAAAAAGATGGTTTTGGTAAAGACGAAAAGGAAAAGGAAGAGACAAGAGAACCCATAAACCCTACACATGCCATCTTACGCTTCTTAATGATGGTGCGCAATGTGAACGGAACTTATACCCGCAACGAGGGTATGCTCGTCCCTGGCTATGGTCAGCAATCTAAAATTCTTGGAATGGATGAGCGATTTGCAGCACCCGGCGTTCCGTTTTTACTAGGTCAACAAAACACAGACATCTGGGGAAATGACACAGGAGAAAATTTTGCCCTTAACGCGGCTTCACAAAATTGGCTGGTCCAACTTCCTTCTTTGAATACTCAATACAGTGAGACATTCAGCGAAACGTGGAATTACAAAATCAATTTGGAGCCAATCAAGAGTTTCAAAATTGAATTGACGGCCAATCGCACCGAGGGAAGGCAATTAACAAGCTTCTTCCGCTTGGATGATGAGAGTGATCAATATGTTTTTGACTCACCAATGGAAACCGGCAACATAAGTGCTTCCGTTATCACATGGCCGACTGCATTCATGAGTGATGATGAGCAGAATG